>JBBKXO010000045.1:0-8600 GCA_037969525.1 Burkholderiales bacterium
GCATGGAACACACCAGGTGGCCCAGACATTCAGCAGCAGGTATCTGCCGCGAAAATCCTGCAGCGTCATTGCACGATTATTTTCGTCGGCAAACCGGAACATCGGCAGTTCGCGCGGCTGCTGATGGAATGCAAACGCAGATTTATGGCTGTCCTGTGCAGTGCCCTGGCGCTGGGTGCCGTTTTTTGTATCCCTGGTCTCGCGGTATGCCATGAACAGTGCAATGACAAGCACGGCGACTCCGGTAACAGCAATCAGAACTGTAGTCCTGCTCCAGATTGGAGCGGCCACAGGGGGTGGCCCTGATTGTTGCGGAAGGCCGGTCGTCATTGGCGCAACTTCCTGATCAGCGGCAGGATCGTCTGTTCAATTACGACAGGATTCAACGGGCCTATCTGCTTGTATGCAATCCGTCCCTGGCGATCGATGACGAATGTTTCCGGCACGCCGTAAACGCCCCAGTCGATTGCGACCCGGCCATTGATATCTGCACCAGTCCGTGTATAGGGGTCCCCGAGTTCGGTCAGCCATTTTTCCGCATCAGCGGGCTGATCCTTGTAGTTGAGCCCGTGGATGGTGACTGCACCTTTCTCCCTGAGATCCATGAGCAGTGGATGTTCGGCGCGGCAGGCCACGCACCACGATGCAAAGACGTTGACCAGCGATACTTCGCCCCTGAGGTCGGCACTGGACAGACCCAGCGTACGCCCCTGAACCGGCGGCAGCCTGAATTCCGGCACGGGTTTATTAATGAGCGGTGACGGCACTTCGCGGGGATTCAAGGTAAGCCCGACTGCGAGAAAAACGCCCGCAACCAGGAACACGGCCAGCGGCACGTACGCTGTCAGCCGCGAGCCCGTGCGCTGCGTTTCCGGACTGCTGGTGAAACTACCGTCACTCACTGGCATTCCTGCCGGATAAAAGTGCTGATTTCACCGGGGGCGGCAAACACGACGGCTGCCCGGTCGCCCTGCATGCCCGTCCCCACCAATACCGGATGACCCGGCGGCGGACCGTAGTTGCCCGAATCCGTCTTGAGGCGCAGGTTGAATTCCCAGAATGGAATCGTCTGGCCGGCAGCGGTGGTTATGAAATAGGTATCACGGCAATGCCGTATCGACTTTACCCTGGCATCCTGTTTTGCTTCCTTCAATTGCGGCTTGAAACGGGGCTTAGGCGGCCTGACGCTTGCATCGGCGGAAGCGACTTTCAGGTAGGCGATCAGGTCGGCACGAACATTGCCATCCTTCAAACCTGCGAAGCTCATGAAATTTCCCGGCATCATTGCCTGCGGATTGCGCAGCCAGGTATCCAGCGATGTCTCGTTCCAGACCTGCTTAGAACTTTTAAGGGCATCCGAATATCGTTCGAAATCCGGCAACGAACCCGCTTTGCGGTTCCAGATGCCGGCCAGACTCGGGCCGCTGAGATGCAGACCCGGCTCCAGGCTGTGGCATGCCACGCAGGCACCAAAAACGCGGGCTCCTTTTTCGACGCTTGCGGCGCCCAGGGCGGGTGCAGCGAGTGCCAGCATCAAGACGGCCGCAGGCGCATGCAGAAACAGGTGCCTGGCTGAGCGTGTGAAAGTTGCTGAATCAGTTGACTGCTGCATTTCAGATTCTCCATGCCGGGGTGACGCGGTTGCGTCGGAGCCAGTGGTAACGGTATTGCCGGAGCCGGATGCGCGGCTTCTGGCGCATTCAGCACTGCAAATAGCGAATAGAGTTCGCGGTCTCAGTCGTACTGAGACCGCTGCTCAGGGAGAACGGGTTCTTAAATCAGCAACCGCTGAAGGCGGTAAATGAGGCGGGATTTTCCAGGATGGGCCGCGTGTATGTGCGGTGAAATCCCGGGTGATGCAGTTGTTTCGGCGTTGACCAGCGTGACTGTCGCGATGGCCAGAATTTCGGGCCCTTGTGCCGGTGGCACATAACTCCGCGAACAGTGATTGCCGCAGATATGCGACAAGGTGTCGTAAAGATCTGCGCTGTTGGCAGTACTGCTGCATCCCCGGCAATTGTCCATTGCCGAAACGGAGGCTGCGATGTCTGCCTCGGGTGTCACGCATCCGGCAAACGCGACTCTAGCCTGCACCAGCACCAGAACGGCTACCAGCAGCAAGGCAAGTATGCGTCGCAAATTGAGGAATTTGAGGGGTTTGAGGAAGTACTGATTCATGCTCAACGACCGATCAGTGGGTTCCGGTATGACAGTGCTGCATGACCATGGTTCATCTGGGCTGAAGATTATTTCAGGTTATTAATGAAGTCAAACCGGGTTTTGTGCGGCGGTTGCCGGAGATTTGCGCCGCCGCATCAGAAAGTACGCCGCTGGAATCACCAGCATGGACAGCAACGGTGCCGTGATCATGCCGCCGACCATGGGCGCGGCAATGCGCTGCATGATTTCGGAGCCGGTTCCGCTGGACCACATGATTGGCAGCAAGCCGGCGAGTATCACTGCGACGGTCATGGCTTTCGGACGCACGCGCAGTACTGCGCCTTCGGTAATGGCGTCGATCACCAGTTGTACGCTGAAAGGTGTGCCGGCGGCGATGCGTTTGTCCAGCGCCTGGCGCAGGTAGAGCAGCATGATGACTCCGAATTCAGCGGCCACGCCTGCCAGCGCGATGAAGCCCACGGCCGCAGCCACCGACATGTTGTAATCAAGCAGCCACATCAGCCACAGTCCGCCGATCAGCGCAAACGGCACTGTCACCATGATCAGCAGTGCTTCATCGATACGGCGAAACGTGAGATAGAACAGTACGAAAATAATGATTATCGTAAATGGAACGACGACGATGAGGCGCTTTTTGGCTCGTTCCAGGTATTCGAACTGTCCGGACCACGCCACCGAGTAACCCGGCGGCAGTTTGACCTGTTCTCGCACTGCGCGCTGGGCGTCGTTGACAACCGATTGCAGGTCGCGCCCGCGCATGTCGACATAGACCCAGCCGGAAAGCCGGGCGTTCTCGCTCTTGAGCATCGGGGGGCCGTCAACGATGGCCAGTTTTGCCAGCGCACCAAGCGTGATCTGTGCGCCACGTTCGGTCACCACCGGCAGGTTTTGCAGCTTGTCGATGGAGTCACGCAGATCGCGCGGGTAACGCACATTGATTGGAAAGCGCTGCAGGCCTTCGATGGTTTCGGCGATGTTCTCACCGCCGATGGCCGTGGAGACGATTTCCTGCACGTCGCTGATGTTCATGCCATAGCGCGCGGCGGCAAGACGGTCAATATTGACATCGATATAGCGCCCGCCCGTCAGCCTGTCGGCCAGCGCAGAGGTCACGCCGGGTACGTTTTTCACTGCGCGTTCGATATCCTGTGCCACGCGCTCGATCTGCGCGAGATCGGGCCCTGATACCTTGATGCCGAGCGGACTTTTGATGCCTGTGGCCAGCATGTCGATGCGGTTGCGAATCGGCGGCACCCAGATGTTGGTGAGGCCCGGCACCTGTACTGTGCGGTCGAGTTCCTCGATCAGTTTCTGCTGCGTCATGCCAGGACGCCATTCGCTTTTCGGTTTGAACTGGATCGTGGTTTCCACCATTTCCAGCGGCGCCGGATCGGTGGCAGATTCAGCGCGGCCGATCTTGCCGAAGACTCGGTCGACCTCCGGCACGGTGCGGATCAGGCGGTCGGTCAACTGGAGAATCTCGGCGGCTTTGCCGGCAGACAGGCCGGGCAGGGCGGTCGGCATGTAAAGCAGGTCGCCTTCATCGAGCGGTGGCATAAACTCACCACCAAGGCGCGTGGCCGGAAACACGCTGACAGCGAGCAGCAATACAGCAACGACCAGAGTGCTGCGCGGGAAACGCAATACCGCGGCCAGCAGCGGCCTGTAGAGGGATATTAATAACCTGTTGATAATATTGGTATTTTCGTCCGGTATTCGACCGCGTATCCAATATCCCATCAGCACGGGTACCAGTGTCACAGACAGTCCGGCAGCCGCCGCCATGGCATAAGTCTTGGTGTAGGCGAGGGGGGAGAACAGCCGTCCTTCCTGCGCTTCCAGTGCGAATACCGGCACGAACGACAGCGTGATGATCAGCAGGCAGAAAAACAGCGCGGGCCCGACTTCAACGGCCGCATCACCGATCAGACGCCAGCGCCGGTCGGAGTCGAGCGTGGCTTGCGGATGCGCGTGACGCCAGGCTTCCAGATGCTTGTGTGCGTTTTCGATCATGACCACTGCGGCGTCGACCATTGCGCCAATGGCGATGGCAATTCCGCCCAGCGACATGATGTTCGCATTGACGCCCTGATAACGCATGATGATAAATGCGATCAGGATGCCCAGCGGCAGCGTAATAATGGCCACCAGGCTGGAACGCAGGTGAAACAGGAAAATGAAGCAGACCAGCGCAACGACTATGAATTCTTCAATCAGTTTGTCGCGCAGATGGTCGATTGCGCGATGAATGAGGTTTGAGCGGTCGTAGGTCGGGACAATTTCCACGCCCGGCGGCAGACCAGGTTTCAGTTCCTCGATCTTCGCTTTGACTGCTGCGATGGTTTCCAGTGCGTTTTTGCCCTGGCGCATGACAATGACACCGCCCACGGTTTCGCCTTCGCCGTCGAGTTCAGCGATGCCGCGCCGCAGTTCAGGGCCGACCTGTATTCGCGCCACATCTTTCAGCAGCACTGGCGTGCCGCCGTCACCGAGCCCTACCGGTATCGCGCGGAAATCATCCAGCGATTTGAGGTAACCGCGGGCACGCACCATATATTCGGCTTCGCCCAGTTCCAGCACAGCGCCGCCGGCTTCCTGATTGGCGTTGCGCACGGCCTGAATGACGCGCGCGAGCGGGATGGAATAAGCGCGCAGCCGGTCCGGGTCGAGCACGATCTGATACTGCTTTACCATGCCACCGATGGAGGCAACCTCGGCAACATTGGGCACAGACTTCAATTCATACTTGAGGAACCAGTCCTGCAATGCGCGCAATTGAGACAGGTCATTGCGTCCGCTACGGTCAACGATCGCATATTGATAAATCCAGCCTACGCCGGTTGCATCGGGTCCGATGGCCGAGCTCGCAGTGCGTGGCAGCCGGTTTTGTACCTGACTCAGATATTCGAGCACGCGCGAGCGTGCCCAATACAGGTCGGTACCTTCCTCGAACAGTACGTAAACGAAAGAATCGCCGAAAAATGAATAGCCGCGCACGGTTTTCGCGCCGGGCACCGACAGCATGGTGGTGGTCAACGGATACGTAACCTGATCCTCGACGATCTGCGGCGCCTGCCCAGGATAAGTGGTGCGGATGATGACCTGCACGTCCGACAGATCCGGGATTGCGTCGAGCGGCGTTTTCAGCATCGACCACGCGCCCCAGGCGGCGACCATGAAGGTCACCAGCAGTACCAGAAAGCGGTTGGCGATTGACCAGCGGATGAGTTGCGCGATCATTTGGCCGCACCTTTGGTTTTGGGCTTGATGCGCGTAATGACGTATTCATCATCCTTGTTCGGCTCGCCGCGCAATTCGAACTCGATCTCGTCACCTGGCTTGATGTCTTGCAACTGTGCTTTGTCTTCGACGCTGAAGCCCATGGCCATTGCCGGCCATTTCAGCGAGGGGATGGGGCCGTGACTGAGGTCTATTTTTCCTTTTTGCATATCGATGGCATTGACCTTGGCGGTGCCGACATGACCGCCACTCTCCGTATTGCCAGAGGTACCGCCTTGGGAGCTTTCCAGTCGAGATAGCGTGCTCTTCAGGCTCGATTCAGAGTCGATCAAGAACTGTCCGGAGGCGACCACGTGCTGGCCGCTTTTGAGGCCCTTGCGGATTTCGGTCATGCCCCCGCTGTCGCGCCCGGCTTCGACTTCCACGGGCCGGAACTTGCCGTTGCCTTCGGCAAGGATGACTACGGCGCGTGTGCCGGTATGAATCACTGCTTCCGACGGCGCCATCAGCACCGCCTTGTCGGTGCCGCCGAATGCGAGCGTCGTGTACATGCCGGGTTTCAGATGCCCGCCGGGATTGGCGAGTACTACGCGCGCTTTGATGGTACGCGTAGTGGCGCTCACATCGGGCAACAACACGGCCACTTTGCCCTTGAATTTCTGTTCCGGGAGCGATGTGGCACGGGCTTCGACGGGTAATCCCGGCCTGATCAATGCAGCATCCGTTTCCGGGATCTCGGCGTTTACCCACACTGAACTGAGGTTCGCCAGCTTGAACAGTGTCAGACCTGGATTGACTGCCATGCCGTCGCGGGCACCCAGTTCCCATACGACTCCACTTTGTGGCGCGTACAGCGTTACGCGCGGGTTGGCCTGACCGGTCTTGTCGACGTGCAACAGTTGTTGTTCTGAAACGCCGAGCAGCAGCAGCCGTTGCCGTGCCGCTTGCGCCAGCGTCGAGGCGTCCGGCTGGCGGCTGCGTTGCAGCACCAGATATTCTTCCTGTGCCGCAAGCCATTCCGGTGCGTAGATTTCGGCGAGTGGCTGGCCACGCGTGACAAAATCGTACTGCGCGCGCACATAAAGTTTTTCGATGTAGCCGTTGACGCGGGACTGCACGGTGATAATGGTGTTCTCATCGATATTGACTGTGCCGACCGTGCTCAATGAGGTCGCCATGCTGCCGGTTTTTACTTCGGCCGTGCGTATGCCAAGGTTCTGCGCGGTGCGCGGGCTGATAGTCACGCCGCCTTCGTCGGCGCCGGCGTCTGCATAGACCGCTACCAGCTGCATGTCCATGAACGGCGATTTGCCCGGCTTGTCGAATTTGGAGCCGGGAACCATGGGGTCATGCCAGTACAAGGGCTTGCGCTCTCCTGCCGCTCCGGTTTTGCCACTTTCAGCGGTTGGGCCGACCGGATTTTCTCCGGGCGCTGCCTGTTGCTGCGCTGTCAAGTTGCTCATGCGCTGCATCGCGTACCAATAACCGCCGCTGATGCTGACGCCGGTGAGGGTGAGTCCGGCCAGTATCAACATCGTCGCTTTGCGTTTCATTTCAGATTCTCCACCGGCAGGAAATAAAGCAGTTGTGCGTATGCACGCCCCTGTTCAGAGGCCAGTTGCAGTTGTTGCAGCCGCAGATCAATTTCGACACGGCGCGCCTCGAGTACGGCGGCGAGTGGTCCCTGTCCACCGCGATAGCTGGCGAGCGCCAGTTCCGCGCGCTCACGAGCGAGGGGCAGCAAGGATTCATCGAAACGTTTCAGCCGTGAGGTTGCGAATTGCCAATCAGCCCAGGTCGCTTTCGACTCGGCGAGATGCAGGCGCATTGCATCGTCTTTCAGTGCGCGTGTTTGTTCTAGCTGTGCCAGCTTGGTTGCAGAAGCGCGGTCCTGACGACGGCTCTGGAAGAGCGGCAGATCAATCGATACCTGAACCGACAGCATGTTTGAAAACTGCGGTCCACGCTGGGCGTAAACGACTTCAAGGCTCCAGTCGGGCTTGGTTGCGGCTTGTGCCAGTGCCGCATCATTTTGTGCAACGTTGATCTGGCGTTCCAGGGATTGCAGATGCGGATGATTGGAGGCGTGCGACGTGAGTTCTTGATGTTGTGTGACCAACAGCCGTCCCGGCAGGGCGGCCAGCGGCCGGGTGCTTGCAGCACCCAGCCAGCGTGAGAGCAGTGCTGTTGCGCGCGCTGCTTGTTTCTCGAATTCGGCGCGGCGGTCGAGCAGCGATTGCAGGTTGATCTGCAGCGCGAGCAGTTCCGCTGGTTGCGCTTGGTTTGCGCGCAGTCTTGCCTGCAGCGACTCCCGTTGCAGGTTTGTTTCCGCATATTGTTCGTCGATGACTTTTGCCATGTGTTCGGCAAAGTAACGATCAATCCAAGTCAGCGCGACGTCGCGACGCAGTGCGCTTTGAGTATCGGACAGAACGGCTTGTTCGCGCGCGAGTTCGTGCCCCGCGCGTTGCCCCTTGATTTCCCGTTTCTCGTCGCGCACGAATTCCTGCATGACGCCGATTTTGCGCATGGTCATGAAGTCACGCGTGAGGCTGTAGCGCATGGGACCATCCGCCGGAAGGTTGTCGATGCCGAGTCTCAGTTTTGGGTCGGGCAACTCACGCGCAGAAACAAGCATTTCCTCGGCTGCTGTGATGGCGGAGCGTTGCGCGGCCAGCAGTGACGAGCTCTGCGTTGCGAGTTTCAGCGCTTCCGTCAGCGTCAACGGCGCTTCCGCAGCCTGCGCTGCGGGCAGAACAAACAACGTAAGAATCGTGATCAGGGCAACTGCACGTCCCGCACGCGGTAATGCCCGCAGTCGAGCAACTGCCGGCGGCAATAATGGGGAAAGCATGGTACCTCCGCAAATTCGTCAATGGAACGATCGCCGGTGTAGCCGGCGGGATGCGGTGCGGAGGCTAATTCAGCATGCGGCAGTACAGTCTGGAAAGCGGTGGTGGCTGTGGCCGGTCGGACGACGAATTTTCTGTAACAGTGCAGCGTGTGACGGCGGGCGGCGGATCAATCCCCAGGGTTGCGACCGGAAGGATCGCCGCTGCCAGCACATTCAGTTGCGGCGGTTTGGCCGCAGTGAACTGCGACGGACAGCTCGACTGGCAGGCTCGATCGGCTGTGGTGCTTTCTGTGGATGAGGTGTCATGGCACGGGGCCTGGACTGC
>JBBKXO010000046.1:0-2541 GCA_037969525.1 Burkholderiales bacterium
GGTTAAGCCTGAAAGCATCGCAAAAATGAAAAACGAAATTCAAATCGTGGACACCCATGAATCGCTCGCAGCCCTCATCAGCAATGCCTTTGCTGCGTTTCGGCCCTAATTAAACCGGACACTACTGAGTACCGAGTCAAATTTTGCGTCGTGTTCTTTAGCTTTTGTTCTGGCCGGGGATCACCGCGCCGTGAGACGACGGGCTCGCAGGCCGCGTAAGCACATTCCTACGCCGTTTCGTGGTGCTCACCTATCGCCTTGTTGCGGACCTGCTACTAAAGTAAATTTTTCACCTCTCAGCCGGACCCACCATGCAAAACAAGCAAACCCCTCACGACAACTTGTGGGAACTCATCAAGGACATCAAGTTCGGCATGTTCACCCATCGCAATGCACATGGTGTGTTGCACGGACACCCGCTGACGACCCAAAACAAATCTGTGGATGAAAACAGCAAGTTGTATTTTTTTATACCCCGCGACAGCGAGATCGCCAGCGCTGTTTTGGCGGACCCGCAGGTCTGCGTGACCTACACTGATCCGGGCGCGGACAGCTATGTTTCGGTCTCTGGTGAAGCTCGTATCGAGGACAACCAGGCGAAAAAGAATGAGCTGTTTTCCGACATGGCCAAGGCCTGGTTCCCGGGCGGCCCCACTGACCGGAACCTGGCGTTGCTGACGGTGCGTCTGCGGCACGCGGAGTACTGGGAAACTGACGACGGCAAAATGGTTCAATTGTTCAAGATTGCGAAGGCGGCCATCACTGGAGACGCACCTCCTGACCTGGGCGAGCATAAAAAAGTCCGGATGTGAGAGCCGGAGACTGTCGTCGGCTATGCCGGCGGCGGAACTGCCCACACCCTTCCCCCACCGATGGCAAAAATCCGTTGGTGAGAATGTGTTTCAACATTGCTTGCACCGGTAAAGGCGCCAAACGCGGGTAGCGTTGCCTGACGATCGTTTTTGACAAAGCAGGGCAACCTCAGCCGGTCGCGCGCCGCCCCATGCAGGCTGATCGCCGGATGGGTGTGACCGGCCAACACGAAATGGGTCGGGTGTATTTGCGGGTGATGGCATGCGGCGAAGGGCCCGATCAACCACGGTTCGTCCATCACCACAATTTCCAAACCCACTGGCGGGTTGCCGGCGTGGCGGTCGTGGTTCCCGCGCACCAGGGTGATGCGTACCGATTTGTGCCTCTCACGCCAGTCTTCAAGCGCCTGCAGCACCATCGGCGTGCGCCCCGTCACGGCATGCAGAAAGTCGCCGAGGCACACGATATGTTTTGGCGTGTGGTGGTCGATGAGCTGGGTCAATCGGTGCAGATTGTCCTGCGTGCTGCCGGCAGGCACGGGCTGACCGAGCGCGCGGAAGCTGGCGGCCTTGCCAAGGTGCAGGTCGGCGATGAACAACATCTGGTTGGCGGGCCACCACAGCGCTTGCTCAGGCAAAAGTTGCAGGGATTCGTTGGCCCACTGAACGGGGCAATGGGTCATGGCGCAGCTCTTTCGTTCGGTGTAAGTGTGAAACACATTCAAAGTGGTGGCAACGGGCGCGACTTTTTCCGTTCGCGGCGCTGTCGCGTGGAAGAACTGTCGGCCAGGGTATCGCGCCCATGCGCCAGGGTCTTCAACACGGTTTCGGCATCCGACGCGATCGAGCTGCTGCCCGCTGCTTTCTCGAGTTGCGCCACCATGCGCGCGATACGATCAGCCAACTGCTCGGTGCTCAGCTTTTCCCGCAGCCGCTCAACCAGCAGCGGGAATGCGAACGGTGTCGGGCGCTTCAGCGGCTTTACCACCAGCGTTTGGGTCGACATGCGCGCGAGGCTCGTGCGTAAGCGATTGATGTCGAGCTCCTGTTGCAACAGTTCAGACTCGGCCTGGTGCAGCAGCCGGTTACCCGGGTCGTATTTCTTGAACACCTCCCAAAATAGCGACGCAGACGCTTGCAGCTGTTTGCTGCTGCGTGCCTCGCCCGGGTGGCTCTGGAAAATGAGCCCTGAGACCCGGGCGATTTCCCGAAAGCGCCGCTTTGCCAGCTCGCTGGCGTTGAGGCTGGCAAGTACCTGCATGAGCAAATCGTCTGTGCTGGGCGGTACGGTAAGCAGGGATGGCAGCCATGTAGTCCAGTCCACTGCGTCAGCACAAAGCAGCTCGAAACCGTAATCGTTGACCGCCATGGAGAAAGTGCGCGGCGCATGTTGTGCAACCCGCCAGGCGAGCAGATTGGCAAGACCCAGGTGCACATGCCGGCCCGCGAACGGGTACAGAAACAGATGCGTGCCTTCGCGCGATGACAAGGTTTCGGCCAGCAGGCTCTGCGCCGTGGGCAGGGCCGACCAATTGCGCTGCACGGTCAGCATGGACTGCGCGGCCTGCAACTCGGGGCTGGTGGTTACGTCTCCCCGCGCCACGTGCGCCAGTTGCTCGACCACCGCGTCGGCCAGGGCATTCGACAGCGGCATGCGGCCACCGCTCCAGCGCGGTACGGCTGGCCTCTTTCCGCTGCTGCGTTTGACCCAGGCCGTCATGTCCTGCAC
>JBBKXO010000047.1:0-2893 GCA_037969525.1 Burkholderiales bacterium
TCCAAGGTCAGCTGTACCTCCTATCGCTGCCGCTCGGGTTAGGGATGGTGGCCGCACCGAACGTCGATTGCATGGCGGTCACCGTGAGTAGGTCTGCATAACGTCCTTTGATTGCAATCTAGCAGAACACATTTTTCGCACCAATTTTTCGCCGAGGGCGATTGCGAGACCTAGATTTCCAAACCGCCGCTAATTGGCATCATTCAATAAATCCGCTTACATCCGCCGTTACATAGGCAAAAAGAAAAAGGGCTTGCTGCCATTTTCATAGCGACAAACCCTTATTCAGATTGGTGCCGGAGAGATGAATCGAACACCCGACCTTCTCATTACGAATGAGCTGCTCTACCGACTGAGCTACACCGGCAATATAGGTACCGCCGCTCCTGGGGAGTCGGCGAAGGCGCTAGTTTACACGATGAACTGCGCGAAAAAGTGTGCAGGTAATGGGAAGGTGTCGCAGCGCAAGCACCGATCCTCATGAGGAAAACCTCGCTCCGTGTGAGCCGCAGCACGGTTCAGTGTGCGGCCGGGCGCCAGCGCAATACCATCTGTTCGGCGAGTTCGGTCAGTGCAGTGGCGGCCAAGTCCGGGAGCGGCACTTCGGCCGCCGGCAGGATAGCGTTGTGGGGCCGTGTCACGAGTGCACCGCGACAGCCGGCGGCCTGGGCGCCGACGGTGTCCCACAGGTGGCAGGCAACCAGGCACAACTCCGATGTCTGCACCTTCAACTCCTGCGCCACCATACGGTAGGTTTCCGGCGCCGGCTTGAATTTCCGAACAGCCTCGACGCTGAACGCGCGCTCGAAGTAAGTAGCCAAGCCGGCGCGCTCCATTGGCGTGGGACTGGATCCGCTCGCAGAATTGGTCAGCGTCACCATGCGAAAACCGGCGTCGCGCAGTCGGGACAGCGCTGGCGCCACATCCGGATGGGCCGGCATCGATTGCATGCCTTGTTTGAGTTCGTCGATGTCGCCGTCGCCAAGCGTCACACCGTGGATCGATGCCTGCATGCGCAGCGCACCCACCGCCAGCGCGCCGAAAGGCGTGTACAGACCCGACAAGGTCATGGTCTGGGAATACAGGATGAGTTGCGCAAACCACTCCCGCAGCATGGCGCGGTCGCCAAACACCCGCGCGAACAGGGGCTCGAGCGTTGTGATGTCGAGCAAGGTTTCGTTGACATCGAACACGAGAATCGAAGGGGGTTTCGGCGGCGTCATGGTTTTTCCTTTTTGCGTGGGCAAATGGCGACGGATGCGCGCAGGTGTCGCCGCGAATGCCTCACTGGCCAGTATGTCAGCGCGACGCCACCGCTGGCAAGCAACCGATGCCGTGGCGAATCCGATGAACGCACTGTATTGCGTCGATCGCATCTTGCGTCTTGTGGCATTCGCGGGCACCGGTTCGTCCCGGCGCTATAGCTGATCCCGCGCGCGGCTGGGGTCGTGCCTGCGACCGCTCAGACTGCGATTCGTGCCAGGCCTGGGCGTTCCGGACCCTGCTCAATCCGCCATGCTGGCCATTTGCTGCAGGGCGCTCGAGTAGTTTTCAATGCCCTGGGCCCCCGTCAGCAGGTGGCGACGGTTGAAGATCACCGCCGGCACTCCGCGGATACCCTGACCGATCCAGTGGTTCTCTGCGTTGCGCACATCCGCGGCATACCGTTGATCGGCCAGCACTGCCAGGGCCTTGTCCCGGTCCAGGCCGATTTCTGCGGCCACATCCGCGAGCACAGCATCGTCCGACAGATTGCGCCGATCCGTGAAATGGGCGGTGAACAGCGCCATCTTCAGGTCGTGCATTCGTCCCTGTTCGTCGGCCCAGTGCAGCAGTTGATGCACGTTGAACGTGTTGTGCATGCGCATGTCATCGGAATACTGGAACGAAAATCCGAGGTCCGTACCGATCTGCGTCATCTGGATGCGGCTTTGTTCGGACTGCGCCGTAGTGCTGCCGTATTTCTCAGCGATATGTTCGCGCAGGTTCTGTCCCTCTGGCGGCATGTCGGGATTGAGTTCGAACGGATGCCAATGGATCTCGTGCGCCGTACCGGTCGCCTCGAGCGCCGCGGCAAGTTGCCGGTAGCCGATGATGCACCAGGGGCACATCACGTCGGAGACGATGTCGATGCGAAGCGGCTGTCGAGTTGTTGTCATGGTTGGTCCTTCGGGCTGCGGACGGCAACGCTGCGATTGCCCTGCAGCCACAGCCGCATTTCGTTGCGGTGTCGTCAGACCGTTTCGGCCGCCTTGCGCCGCTCGAACTTCTGGAACGGTGCGTCCACAGGCGTCTGCGCCAGGTGGTTGGTGTAGTTTGACATCACTTTTTGCGAAATGCCAAACTTGATTCGATAGTTGGGGGATGGCGTCAGACTATCAACCGGAATGCAAGTGGTTGGCGAAGTGCAGTCCAAGGATAAGGAGACGTCGCGTGATGTGTGTGTCGGGACAGCCGCGGGTATAGCGCGGCAGAATCGGCACTTCTTCTGACGGCACCCTGTCCGCGATGGCCCAATAGTGGCAGTTTTGGGGCAGCCGATGGCGGGGCCCCCGGCTGCACGGCCATCTTCAACGGGCGCGTTTCAGCCGCACCGGCGTAGCCCTGTCCGGATGCCGTCCCACCGCATGTTCGGCATACCAGCGCGCGATCTGCGGCATGTCGTTGTCGGGGTTTCCGCTGGGTAGCAGGAACTCGGTGACGCCGATCTCCTTACGCTCGAAATTGAAGTAGGCCAGCCCGATCGGCACCTTCGCGGCCACGGCGATGTGATAGAAACCCGAGCGCCAGCCGTCTTCGGATCGGCTGCGCGTGCCTTCGGGCGCGATGGCCAGCCACCAGCGTTCGCCGCGCGCGGCGGCGTCGTGGATACGGGCCGTCATCTCTTCGATGG
>JBBKXO010000048.1:0-7543 GCA_037969525.1 Burkholderiales bacterium
TGTGCACCACCACCCGACGCCGCGGGAATGTGGTGCAGCAGCACCGGCTTCGCCGGATCAGTGACATCGATCAGCGAGGTACCGTTTTCTTCGCGCGCCCCCGTCAGCGGATTGACCGCGCTGCCGGAGTGATGGCCGACATAGGCCACCCAGCGTCCGTTCTGCAGATGAATCACCGGCTGATAAGCGCCGCGGCCCTGCAGATCGTGAAAACCGGTGAGCGCCATGTCGCGCGCTTCCGCACTTTCCGGCTGCGCGGCCAGCGCCGCACCGGGTAATGTAAACAGCAGCGCCAACGCAGCCGCCGCGATTGCGCAGTACCCGTACCCGATGTTTCCCGGCTTATGCGGTCGCCGCAGCACCTCGCTCAAGCATCACCCCTCAGGTTGAACATGCGATTCAGTGCCCTATGTTAATAGTATCTGTGATCAATAATTGATTAATTCTACGCATGGCGCTGCATCGTCAGCGCAGCGCCGCCGGGCTGCGCCCGGTGAAATTGAATCGCCAGCTCCACCTGCCCGCATGCGACAGTTCGGTGTAATAATCAATCCAAGCTCACTACCAGCGCACATTATCGCCCGCCATGATTAATACTCCCGGTCGATCCAGATGAGTCAGATTCACTACCTGGCCTACGGCTCCAATCTCCATCCCCAGCGCCTGCTGGAAAGAACACCGTCTGCATACGTCATCGGCGTTGTTCAGATACCCGGTCTGAAGCTTGCATTCCATAAGCTCAGCACAGACGGTTCCGGCAAATGCGATCTGTTCGAATCATCTCCCGACTCGTTGTCCTACGGCGTACTCTATGCGCTCTCGCCTGCAGACAAAACAATCCTGGATGAAGTAGAGGGACTCGGCCGCGGTTATCATGAGACATCACTCAGACTTTCGTGCAATAACATCAGTTATCAACCTTACGCATACCTCGCCGCCCATACTCACGTAGATGCCGCACTCCGGCCCTATCACTGGTACAAGGCATTTGTGCTGACAGGCGCGCGACACCACAATCTGCCGAAGTCGTATATCGACGAAATCGAGTCCGTGGATTCGATGCCGGATCCGGACACGTCCCGCGATGCCAGCAACATGGCGCTACTGGCCCGCATGTTGAGTTTCAACGGATAATCCGGAGGATACGATTTGGGCCAGGAAATCAACCGCACCACCTTCGGTCCGGAAGACTTTGACCGCTTCAGCCAAAAGCTGCAGCAGGAAACGCAACTACTCCGCAAGCAGGTTGAGCAAAACCGTCATGCCAAGGATGCCTACGTCGCCGGCTTCGAACTCGAAGCCTGGCTGCTCGACCGCCACGCCCTGCCCTTTCCCATCAACGAGGAATACCTGGCGCGGCTCGACAGCCCGCTGGTCGTGCCCGAACTGTCGAAATTCAACGTCGAGCTGAATGGCACGCCGCAGCCCTTGCGTGCCGGGGCCCTGCTGCGGCTGGAAACCGAGTTGAACGACACCTGGACGCGGTGCCTGCAGACCGCGCGCGATCTCGAAGGCAGCATCGTCGCCATCGGCACGCTGCCGACCATCCGTGAGCGCGACCTGTGCCTCGCCAACATCTCGCCGCTCAATCGCTATGTCGCGCTCAACGAACAGGTGCTCAAAAGCCGCGGCGGCCGGCCGCTGCGCATTCGCATCGACGGCAATGAACAACTGGCGCTAGACCACAACGACGTGATGCTCGAGGCCGCAGCCACTTCCTTCCAGATCCATCTGCAGGTCCCCGCAGCGCAGATCGTGCGTTATTACAACGCCTCGGCCATCCTGTCGGCACCGCTGGTCGCCGCCACTGCGAATTCCCCGTTCCTGCTGGGTCGAGACCTGTGGGACGAGACCCGCATTCCGCTGTTCGAGCAGTCAGTGGATGCCGGTGATCCGACCGAGGATCGCCGACACCGTGTGACCTTCGGCCGCCGCTATCTTGAATCATCAGCTATGGAGTACTACGACGAGAACCTGCGCGAATTTCCGGTGCTGCTGCCGATGACTTATGACGACCCGCCGGACGCCCTGCGCCACCTGCAATTGCACAATGGCACGATCTGGCGCTGGAACCGGCTGCTGCTGGGATTCGACGCCGACCGCGTGCCGCAACTCCGCATCGAGCACCGCGTGATGCCGGCCGGCCCGACCATCATCGACATGATTGCCAACGCCGCGCTGTATATCGGCGCGGCGCATCATCTCGCACGCCAGGAACAGGCGCCTGAATCCATGCTCGATTTTCAGGATGCGCGCCGCAACTTTTACGCGGCGGCACGCCACGGGCTCGCGGCCGAACTGGTGTGGCTGGACGGCCGCCGCATTGATGCGCGCACGCTGCTGCTGGAGGAAATCGTGCCGATGGCACGCACCGGGCTGGCACAATTCGGACTGGATCAGGACGAATGCGACCGTTACATGGACCTGATCGCCGCGCGCGTGCGCTCGGGGCAGAACGGCGCCGCATGGCAGCGGGCCCATGCCGCATGCCACGGGCGCGATTTCGAGAAGCTGGTCGCGGATTATCTCGCGCACCAGCGCAAAGGCATGCCGGTACACGAATGGGATACCAGATGCTGACCGTCATCGAACAGGTCCCCGACGGCCTGCTGGAAGTTTCGTTGCGCGACCTGCACCGCGTACTGCCCGGCCCCACGCTCCTGCATCTGCGCGGCCGGCGACCCGAACCGCTGTTCGTTTCGGTGATCCTGCACGGCAACGAGGGCGCGGGTTTCCGCGCGATTCAGTCTGTACTGAAAAAATACCGCGGCCAGGAACTGCCGCGCGCGCTGTCGGTGTTTTTCGGCAATGTCGCTGCGGCGCGCGAGGGCATGCGCCGCCTCCCGGATCAACCGGACTACAACCGCATCTGGCCCGGCGCGGAAGACGCGTCGCTGCCCGAGCACGCAATGGCCCGCGCGGTCATCGCGGACTTGCAACAACGCCGGGTGTTTGCCGCCATCGACGTCCACAACAACACCGGCCTCAACCCGCACTACGCCTGCATCAACCGCCTCGGTCAGCCATTTCTGCACTTCGCACGGCTGTTTTCACGCACGGTGGTGTTCTTCGAGCGGCCGCTGGGCGTAATCTCCGCGGCCATGGCGGCGCTATGCCCGGCCGCGGTCATCGAATGCGGCAAACCCGACAACACCCTGGGCGATGACCAGGCCGCCGACTTCATCCTCGCCGGGCTGCATCTGTCCGGATTCCCGGCACACGACCTGTCCGCCAGTGACATCGATCTGTACCACACCATCGGCATCGTCACCGTGCCGCCGGAGGTTGGCATGGGCTCCACCCAAACCGGCGCCTGCATCCAGTTCGAAGACAATATCGACCATCTCAATTTCTGCGACCTGCCTGCAGGCACGCCGCTGGCTCATGTGCAGGGCACAACCACAGTGCCGCTCGTCGTGACTGATGACCAAGGCCGTACCATCACTGATGACTATCTGGAGCTGCGTAATAGAGAGATCATCACCCGCCGAGGCATCATGCCGGCCATGCTGACACTCGACGAACGCGTGATCCGACAGGATTGCCTGTGCTATTTCATGGAGCGGCTGCGTTATCCGGTGGCATGAGCGGAAACAAATAAATATAAATAAACAGAATCGTGAGATTTTCTTCCTGTTGACAACCTACTACTCCCCGACGACTTCGTCCGGGGATTAAAATGCCACGATGAACATCCGCAAACTCGGGCACGCTCTCGGTGCCGAAATTACCGGCATCAACCTCGCCCAGCCACTTTCCGGCGACACCTATGCCGAAATCGAAACCGTCTTCCACGAACACGCTGTCATCGTCTTCCGCGACCAGCAACTGACCCCCGAACAGCAAATCGCTTTCAGCAAACAGTTCGGCGAAATCGACATCAATGTCCGGTCGCGTTTCGCCAAGCCCGGTTATCCGGAAATCTTTGTGGTCTCCAACATCATCGAAAACGGCCAACCCATCGGCGTCACCGACGCCGGCCGCTACTGGCATACGGATCATTGTTATGCCGAAAAACCCAGCCGCTGCTCGCTGCTATACGCGCACGAAGTGCCGGTGCAGGATGGCAAGGCCCTGGGCGACACCCAGTTTGCCAGCGTCACTGCGGCTTACGACGCGCTGCCTGCGGACATGGCGCAACGCCTCAGCGAACGGAAGGCGATCAACAGTTACAGCTACACCTACGAGCGGAAAGTGCAAGAGTTCAAGCGCGACACGCTGGCCACCGAAGGCCGCACAGCACCCCCCGACGTCGCGCACCCGGTTGTGCGCACGCATCCGCACACCGGCAGGAAATGCCTGTTCGTCAACGAAGGCTACACGACGCGCATCCTCGACATGCCCGAAGACGAGAGCGCGCAGACGCTGCAGTTTCTGTTTGCGCACATCATCAAGCCGGAATTCATCTACCGCCACCACTGGCGCATCGGCGATCTGCTACTGTGGGACAACTGCGCCGTACAACACAAGGCCGTCTTTGACTATGCATTGCCATTGCGCCGGCGCATGGAACGCGTCACCATCCGCGGCAGCGCGCCGTTCTGACAACAAGGCGGGACCTCATGACCATCGACAGTTTTCCGGAACAGAAGTATCTGATCAACGCGCACCAGCTTGCGGAACGGCGGGCCGCGGTGACGCTGATCGATTTGCGCCCGGCGGAAGACTTCGCGATGGGCCATATCGAGGGCAGCCAGCATCTCGACATTTACGGCGTCAGCCTGAGTGACTCCTCCGAAATCCCGTTGAAAGCCTTCCTCGCGATCTTCCGCATACTGTTCGGCGCCCGCGGCGTTGCTATTGACAAGCCGGTGGTGATTTACGACCACGAGAGCGGCGAGCGTGCCGCGCGCGCGGTCTGGCTGCTCGCTGTACTCGGTCACCCGGATGTCAGAATCCTTGATGGCGGCACACAGGCCTGGACCGCGTCGGGCAACCGGCTCGTGCGCCTGACGCAGGCACCCCCACCCCCTGACCCACGCGCAGTGCCGCCTACACCGCCACCGTACAAGGGAACGCTCAACCTCGAACTGCTGGCGACCCGCTTCGATGTTCACAAGGCCATAGACGACGAACAGACCGTCATTATTGATGTCCGGCGCGACTCCGAGCATCGCGGCACCGAAAAACGCGCGCGGCGCGTCGGCACGATTCCGGGGGCAGTGCATATCTTCTGGCGCGAACATCTGGACAAGAACGGCGCGTTCCGGCCGACGAAAGAAATCCGCAAACTCTACGAATCTCGTGGCGTAACCCCGGACAAGACCATCATCCCCGTCTGTCATGGCGGCTACCGCTCGGCCAATACATTTCTCGCGCTGAAGTCACTGGGATACCCCAGCGTGCGCAACTATGTTTCGTCGTGGGGCGAATGGGGCAACCGGGAGGATTCGCCTATCATCATCCCGGAAACGCAGGGGTAACACCGGGTCATGCGTGCGGCGCGCCGTGACTTTCCTCCTGTATATTGCCAAAAATATCGACTAATCTTTTTGCTGATCAGTGTGCCGCCTGCTACCGGGCAAACATCGCACACTGCGGGAAAAAGCCATGCCGGAAATTGCGCAACTGCTGCAGACCATCAACCGCTGGTTCGGTCACACGACCGACTGTCTTGCGTCGCCCGTTTCTGCACCCACCTGCCACGCGTTCTGGGAACTGGTGATCTACGGCAGTGCCGGAGTCGGCCTGGCACTGCTGCTCTGGGCAGCATGGAAACTGATTGATTACCTGGCGCAGATATTCGCCGCCCGCCGCGCACAGTGGGAACACGAACGCGTCGCCGACAAGGCCACCATGCGCCAGTACGTCTGGGATGACGACAAATACACCACCGACGAGGTCACCGACCCGAAACTTGCCGAAAAAATACGCAAGGAACTGGAACTGCGGCGCCTGCACAACATGGAGAGCGGCAGCCGCAGCTCCGGTCCGGTCACTTCCCGGCGGAGTTGAAACGCATACCTGTCCAGGCCGGTCGCGCACGGCGCAGGGGGTCACGGTCGTTGTGCCATCAGCAGGGATGGTGACACCCTCGGCAAAAACATGGTATCAACGCTGAGAAATGCGTTGAATATCATTAAAAATTCGGGGTTGGCGCACAATGGGCCGGCACCCCATGGCCCAATCTGCACACCATCCACACCACAGGAATCCTGATGCCCACAGTTGCGCGCCCCAACATCGTCCTCATCCTCGCTGACAATCTCGGCTGGGGCGAACTCGGTTGTTACGATGGCGGCCTGGTGCGCGGTGCGCCCACGCCGCGCATCGATGCCCTCGCTGCAGAGGGACTCAAGTTCCTCAACTTCAATGTGGAAAGCGATTGTGTGCCGACGCGATCGGCGCTGATGACCGGTCGCCTGCCGATACGCACCGGTGCCATGCAGTCCCTGCCGGCGGGACTGCCGCAGGGACTGATTCCGTGGGAAGTCACGCTGGCGCAACTGCTCTCCGGGGCCGGCTACGCCACGGGCATGTACGGCAAGTGGCATCTCGGTGACCGCGAAGGGCGTTATCCGAAAGATCGCGGCTTCGATGAATGGTGGGGCATCCCGCGCACCACCAACGAAAGCATGTTCACCACCACGCCAGGTTATGACTCCAGCGTCGTCGGTCTGCCGTATGTGATGGAAGGCCGCAAGGGCGAGCCGGCGCGCAACCTCGAAATTTATGACATCGAAATGCGCCGCCGCATCGATTCAGAACTGATCACGCGCACCAATGACTTCATCCGCCGGCAGGTCAAGGCCAAAAAAACCTTCTTCGCCTACGTGCCGCTGACCCAGGTGCATTTCCCCACCCTGCCTCATCGCGATTTCGCCGGCAAGACAGGCGCCGGGGATTTTGCCGACGCCATGGTTGAAATGGATCATCGCGTCGGGCAGGTTATCGACGAAGTCGAGGCACAGGGCATCAGCAAGAACACGCTGTTCATATTCGGCAGCGACAACGGCCCCGAATTCCGCAAGCCCTGGCGCGGCACTGCCGGCATGTGGCGCGGGACTTATCACACTTCGATGGAAGGCTCGCTGCGGGTGCCGTTCATGATGCGCTGGCCGGGGCAGATTGCGCCGGGCCGCGTCAGCAATGAAATGGTGCACATCACCGACCTCTACACGACGCTGGCAAAAATCGCCGGCGCCGAAGTACCCCAGGACCGTCCCATCGATGGCGTCGACCAGCTCGACTTTTTTCTCGGCAAGCAGGAGAAATCCAACCGCGAAGGTCTGGTCTACTACATCAAGCAGGAACTGCGCGCGGCGAAGTGGCGCGACTGGAAAATGCACATGGTATGGGAACCCGAACCCAACACCGGCCCCATCCATCTGGAAACGCCGTGGTTATTCAATCTCACACGCGATCCCAAGGAAGAAACCGAAGTCGGCACGGAATGCAGCTGGGTGCGCGGCCCGTTCCGGCGGCTGATTGACGGCTTTCAGGACAGCCTGAAAAAAAATCCACCGATACCGCCGGGCGCGCCCGACGATTACGTGCCGGTCAGTCGCTAGTTGAGTGGCGGGACGGGGAATTTACTATAAGT
>JBBKXO010000049.1:0-4245 GCA_037969525.1 Burkholderiales bacterium
GCACGTGACCGCCACGTCGCCGGCCTGATCGCCATCGCCGATCCGCTGCGGCCGACCTCGGCCACCGCCGTCGCGGCGCTGCAGGCGCTGGGCATCGAAGTCATCATGCTCACCGGCGACAACCAGCGCACGGCGCAAAGCATCGCGCGTGAAGCGGGGATCACCCGCTTCGAGGCCGAACTGCTGCCGCAGCATAAGGCAGAGCAGATCAATGCCCTGCAGCAGGAGGGCCGCCTCGTCGGCATGATCGGTGACGGCGTCAATGATGCGCCGGCACTGGCCGCCGCCCATGTCAGTTTCGCCATCGGCGCCGGTTCCGACGTGGCCATCCACGCCGCGGATGTGACGCTGATGCGCAGCGACCTCCTAAGCGCCGTTGATGCCGTGCGGCTGTCGCGCGCAACATTCCGCAAGATCAAGCAGAACCTGTTTTTCGCTTTTATCTACAACGTGCTGGGCATACCTCTCGCCGCGGCCGGCCTGCTTAACCCGGTGATTGCCGGCGCGGCCATGGCCATGAGCTCGGTGTCGGTAGTCAGTAATTCACTGCTGCTTAAACGCTGGCGTCCGCAGCGCGCCGGGAAGTAATTACTTAATCAAGGAGAAATGCATACCATGGAAACCACCACTATCCCCGTCAAAGGCATGACCTGCATGGGCTGCGTCGCCAGCGTCCAGCGCGTACTGGGCGGCATCAAGGGCATCACCAAGGCCGACGTCTCGCTCGAACAGGCGCAGGCCAGCATCACTTACGATCCCGCACAGGCCAATCTGCAGGCCATCAAGACTGCCATCACCGATGCCGGCTATGACGTCGTCTGAGCGCAAACGCGCCGCAAAGGGCGCGGACTGCCATGACCCGGTCGTGCAGCCGCGCAAGCAGACGCTGCTGAAACGGCTGAACCGCATCGAAGGCCAGGTGCGCGGCGTAGCACAAATGGTTACCACCGACCGTTATTGTGTGGATGTGCTGACCCAGGTCGCGGCAATCCAGTCGGCGCTGGACGCCGTGGCATTACAACTACTTGAGGATCACACCCGGGGTTGTGTTGCCAGTGCGGTCAAGGCCGACGGCGGTGGCGAGGCGATCGCGGAACTGATGACGGTGGTTAAACGCTTTGCGCGATAAGCCGCAGAGGACGGCGCCCTACCAACTCCAGGGCTGCCACCAAATCGATTGTTTTTTCGGACCGCCCTTCAGATAAACGCTATCGGGGAAATTCTTGTTGAGCACCCGTTCAGCATCGTTGCGCAATGTCACCATGCCCAGCGCATCGTAGGATTGGACCATGATCGCCAATCCCTCTTCGTTGGCCGGCGCGCCCGGATAGTTTTTCATCGAATATTGCGCCCGGTTCACCGCTGCAACATACGCCTTGCGCCTCATGTAGTAACGCGCCACGTGGACCTCATGCGACGCCAACGCATTGACCAGGTAATTCATGCGCAATATGGCATCGGGCGTGTATTTGCTCTCGGGATAACGCGTCGCCAGTTCCTTGAAGGCCGCAAACGCATCCGCTGCAGCCTTGGGATCGCGTTCCGACTGATCCTCTCCGCTGAAAAATCCTAAGATACCGAGATCGTCGTTGAAATTGATCACCCCGCGCAGGAAATACATGTAATCGGCACTGGGATGGTTGGGATACTGCTTGAGAAAACGGTCGATGGTCGCCATAGCCGATGCCTGATCATCGATTTTCCAATGCGCATAGGCTGCTTCGATCTGCGCCTGCTGTGCGAAACGCCCGTACGGATAACGTGACTCGATGCGTTCATAATGCTTGATTGCGTTGGCCCAGTTGCGGTCCGCGAGTTCCAAGCGCGCTTCGGCGTAGAGCTTCTGCACCGACCAGGTCCGGGTCTCGTCAGGTTCCTTGCCGCCGAACAGGCCGCAGCCGCTGAGCAGTCCGGCGACGGCAAGCGCAGTGAATAACGTTAAAATGTTTCGCTGAATGTTCCGTCGAACGTTCTGCTGTATGTTCCGAATCGATGGGCGCTGATTTGTCATCTGAAAATTATACCGAAAACACGGCCACTCCGGCTCCACATCATTTGGCAGCACCGCCTGAATGCGCCGGTCTGCGGCTGGATCAGGCGCTGGCTCAGCTGCTGCCGCAGTATTCCCGCGCCCGGCTCACCACATGGATCCGTGACGGCAGGGTCACCGTCGATGGCAGCCAGGCCGCGCCGCGCGCCAAAATCCACGGCGGCGAGCAGATTATCGTGCAGCCTGCGCTGTCGCCCGAGGAAACGGCGTACCGCCCCGAGGTCATGGCGCTTGAGATCGTCTACGAGGATGACACCCTGATTGTCATCAACAAGCCTGCAGGACTGGTAGTACATCCCGGCACCGGCAACTGGCAGGGCACACTGCTCAACGCGCTCCTCGCCCACGCCCCGCAACTGGCCACCGTGCCCCGCGCCGGCATCGTGCATCGCCTCGACAAGGACACCAGCGGCCTGCTGGTGATCGCCAAAACGCTGACCGCGCAGACCGACCTGGTGCGCCAGTTGCAGGCGCGCACGGTCACCCGTGAATACCGCGCGGTGGTCCACGGCCTCGTCAAACGCAACGGCAAAATCGAAGGCGCCATCGGCCGCGACCCGCGCAGCCGCACGCGCATGGCCGTAACCGCCAACGGCAAGCCTGCGGTCACCCATTACGCGGTCATGGAAAAACTCGAGCGCGCCAGCGTACTGGCCTGCCGCCTGGAAACCGGCCGCACCCACCAGATCCGCGTGCATCTGCAGAAGCTGGGGTTTCCGATCTGGGGCGATCAGGTGTACCGTCAGCGCAACGCCCCCGCCGCGTCGCATGCCGTGCCGCTGATCGCGCGCCAGGCCTTGCATGCCGAAAAACTTGCGCTGACCCATCCGCAATCCGGCGAGACCATGCACTGGCAAGCGCCGCTGCCCGAGGACATGCTGCAACTGATCGCGGCCCTGCGCGCGGCATGAACGGCGCCAGTCATCCGCAGTGGATCGTTCCCGACTGGCCGGCACCGGCTACCGTACGCGCGCTGATCACCACGCGCGATGGCGGCAGCAGCAGCGGACCCTATGCAGGCCTCAATCTGGGCCGACGCACCGGCGATGACCCGGCTGCCGTCACCGATAATCACGCGCGGCTGCAGCGCTGCCTGCCACAACCACCGCGCTGGCTGGCGCAAGTACACGGCAGCCGCGTGGTTGACGCCGACACGCAGACCGCTGTTCCCGAAGCCGATGCCAGCATCGCCCGCCATGCCGGCACGGTGTGCGCCATCCTTGTCGCCGACTGCCTGCCGATACTGTTCACCGACCGCGCTGGCACCTGTGTGGGTGCCGCGCACGCCGGCTGGCGCGGCCTCGCCGGCGGCGTGATCGCCAATACCGTGGCAGGCATGCCGGCCGAACCGGGTGAGCTGCTCGCATACATAGGCCCCGGCATAGGAGCGACGGCCTTTGAGGTGGGCGAAGACGTGCGCCACGCCTACTGCAATCATGCCCCGGAACGGGAAGCCGCCTTCGCACCGCTGCGGCCGGGAAAATGGCTGTGCAATCTGCCGGCACTGGCGCGCGATGCATTGCGCCGCGCCGGTGTCCAGCAAATATACGGCGGCACCTTATGCACGTACTCCGATGCGGAGCGGTTTTATTCCTACCGCCGCGATCACATTACCGGCCGCATGGCAGCTCTGATATGGCTGACTGCGGAGCCGGCATCGCCTGATACCGTATAATCCGCGCACTTTCCGCAGCCATTGCGCGCACCAATCATACCGATTCGAATCCCGTGAATACTCTGTCGTGGATCATCCTGGCCACCGTCGCCGGCGGCATACTCTCCGCGCTGGTGGCAAGCCTGTTCGCAATCAAGGCCAAGGCCTCGCAGATACCGATGCTGGTCAGCTATGCGGTGGGGGCGCTGCTCGGCGCAGCCTTCATCGAAGTGCTGCCCCACGCCTTCCGCGAAAGCGCGAACATCGAAGCCACCGCAATGACCGTGCTGTTCGGCATCCTGGCGTTTTTCGTGCTCGAGAAACTGGTGCTGTGGCGCCACTGCCATATCGAGGAATGCGAAGCCCACGACCCGCAGGTGCCGCCTAAGCCGACTCACAGCCACAGCCACAATGACCACGGTCGCAGCGGGCTGATGATCCTGGTCGGCGACACCTTCCACAATTTTGTCGATGGCGTATTGATCGCCGCCGCGTTCATGGCGGACACCCAGTTGGGCATCGTCACCGCCATCGCGATCAT
>JBBKXO010000050.1:0-8433 GCA_037969525.1 Burkholderiales bacterium
TCTGCGGCACCGCCAGCCGCTTCGGCGTGCCCATCAACAAACTCGGCCTGACCATGGCCTACGGCGAACTGGCCGGACTGCTGGCGCTGGTGGGCCGCGCCGTCACGCTGGAAATCCTGCTCGAAGGCCGCATCTTCGATGCCGATGAGGCGTATCGCAAGGGACTGGTCAACCGCGTCGTCGCCGACGACCAGGTCGAAGCGGAAAGTTATGCGCTGGCGCGGCGCATCGCCGACGGCGCGCCGCTGGTTGCGCGCTGGCACAAACAGTTCATCGAACGGCTGACCGTGCGTGCCGACATCCCGCCCGAAGAATGGGACGTCGGTTTCGCCTGCTTCGACACCGACGATTACCGCACCGGCGTCCAGGCCTTCCTCGCCAAGACCAAGCCGAAGTTTGAAGGTCGCTGATGCGCGTGCTGGCCGCATTGCTGCTGGCGCTGGCAGGTCCCGCATGTTTCGCCCAGGCGGATTACGCGCGCGAGCAGCGCTGGGCCGATGAAATCACGCCGACGATACTGGTCGGCGATCCGGTGCAGCTGGCGCTGCCTGCGGGCCGCAAGTTCCTCGCCATCTATGCCCCGAACCCACAGGCACGGGCTGGCGTCATCGTCGTACACGGCCTCGGCATACACCCGGACTGGGGCCTGATCAATCCGCTGCGCAGCCAGTTGTCGGAACAGGGTTACGCCACGCTGTCGATACAAATGCCGGTGCTCGCATCAGATGCCCGCGGCGACCAGTATCCGCCGCTGTTCCCGGAAGCCGCCGAGCGTATCACTGCGGCCGTTGCCTGGTTGCACGGCAGAGGCCATAAAAAAATCGCCATCGTTTCGCACAGCCTCGGATCTCGCATGACCAATTATTTCCTCAACCAGCCCGCCGCACCCGCAATTGATGGCTGGGTGTCCATCGGTTTGTCAGGCGACTACACCAACCCCGCCACGTTCAGGGCGCCGGTGCTGGACCTCTACGGCGAAAAAGATATGCCCGCAGTGCTGGCCCATGCCGCCGCGCGCGCCGCTGCCATCCAGGGCGTGCGCGGTTCAGCACAGATCAGCATCGCCGGCGCCGGACATTTTTTCGAAGGCATGGAAGGCGAACTGGTGCGCGCGGTAAAGTTATTCCTGGATCGCGCAACACGCTAACCACCTACTCTGGAATACTTCAATGTCGATTGATCATGCCTCAGTAACTCTCACCGGCGGCAACTTCCAGTGGGATGACCCGTTGCTGCTCGAAACGCTGCTCACCGACGAGGAGCGCATGATCCGCGACACTGCGCGCCAGTACGCGCAGGAAAAACTGGCACCCCGCATTCGTGACTGGAACCGCAATGAAACGTTCGACCGTGTGGTGATGCGCGAAATGGGTGAACTCGGATTCCTCGGCGCGCCGTTGCAGGGTTATGGCTGCGCCGGCATCGGTTATGTCGCCTACGGCCTGATCATGCGCGAACTCGAGCGTGTCGATACCGCCTTCCGTTCCGCCTGCGGCGTACAAAGCGGACTGGCAATGACGCCGATCTACGCTTATGGCACGGAAGAACAGCGTCAGAAGTACCTGCCGAGAATGGTCACCGGCGAACTGCTGGGATGCTTCGGCCTGACTGAACCCGACCACGGTTCCGATCCCGGCAGCATGCTGAGCCGCGCCCGCACCGTCGATGGCGGTTACCGGTTGAGCGGCACCAAGTTGTGGATTACCCACGCGCCGATCGCCGACATCATGATCGTCTGGGCCAAGGACGACGGCGGCGTCATCCGCGGCTTCATCCTCGAGCGCGGCATGGACGGGCTCTCGACGCGCAAGATCGAAGGCAAGTTCTCGGTGCGTGCTTCGCCCACCGGTGAAATCGTCATGGACGATGTGTTCGTGCCCGAAGCCAACCTGCTGCCCAATGTCACGGGGCTCAAGGGCCCGTTCGGTTGCCTGAACAACGCTCGCTTCGTCATTTGCTGGGGCGCACTGGGCGCCGCCGAGGCCTGCTGGCACACCGCGCGCCAGTACACGATGGACCGCAGCCAGTTCGGACGTCCGCTCGCCGCCAACCAGCTGATTCAGAAAAAACTTGCTGACATGCAGTCTGAAATCGCACTCGGCCTGCTCGCCTGCCTGCATGTCAGCCGGCTGCGCGACGAAGGCAAAGCGACACCGGAAATGGTGTCACTGCTCAAACGCAATTCCACCGGCAAGGCGCTGGAGATCGCGCGCACCGCGCGCGACATGCTCGGCGGCAACGGTATTTCCGACGAGTACCCGGTGATCCGCCACATGCTGAATCTCGAAACCGTCAACACGCTGGAAGGCACCCACGACATCCATGCGCTGGTCCTGGGGCGGGCGCAGACGGGAATCTCCGCCTTCAACTGACGCGGTAATCCGGCCATGTACGGCGTTGAATCCGCGTACACTGGCGGCATGCGGCTCACCGCCGCTGTCCCGCTGCCAATCACGGCAGCCCCGACTCCATTGCAGAGAGCCGACCATGCTTGGCTACGAAGTCGAAACCGTCACCCGCCACATCGGCGACTGGGACTGCCGCCTCCGCACCCTGCGCGACACACAACAGTTTTCCGACACCGATGGCAGCGCCGATCGCGCCGGCGTTTCACCGGCATCCTGGCCATTGTTTGGTGTGTTGTGGCCGGCAGGACTGGCGCTGGCCGAAACCATGGGCAGCTATCCGGTCGAGGGCAAACGCATACTTGAAATTGGCTGCGGCATCGGCCTCACCAGTCTGGTGCTGGCGCATCGCGGCGCCGACATCACCGCCTGCGATCACCATCCGCTGGCCGGTGAGTTCCTGCGCCAAAACACTGAGTTGAACGGACTCCCGCCCATCCCGTTTCACACCGCGCGCTGGCTGGGTCCGAATCCGCTGCTGGGCCAGTTCGATCTGATCATCGGCAGCGACCTGCTCTATGAACGCGATCATGCCGCGCTGCTCGCCGGCTTCATCAGCCACCATGCCCAGCCTGCGGCGCAGGTGCTGATCGCCGATCCCGGCCGCGGCTACGTCAAGGCGTTCAGTGGGTTAATGGCGGCCCAGGGTTTTGTGCGCACCGAACAGCGCCTGCCAATGGCGGGATCGGTGGGCATGCCACCGTCGCGCGGGCAGTTGTTCAGTTTTGTGCGTACTGCTGCCTGATCAGAGCCGTCGGCATGTATTAAACCGCTTGCCGCGCATGACGGTCGGTCAGCATTTCCCTACGGGGAGCGGCGGGATGGGTTTGGACTGCACGCCGAAGTTACAAATTAACTTTTAAAAACAACTAGTTACACTCAATCCTCGAGGGCCGGGCATAGCGCCGGCTTGATTTCAATATAAATATGTAGTTATACTTATTTCAATAGAAATATCAGTGCAGAGGCTTACATGACTGCCTTACCTGCAAAAGTACCTGCAAAAAAACCCGCCACCGCTGCGGATCGCCAGCGCGTGCTGACCGGCGCCACGCTGAAAGCGGCGGACCTGCTGGAAATTCCGCAGACCGTCCTCGCCCGGCTGCTCGGCGTCAGCGCGCCGCAAGTCAGCCGCATGCGTCAGGGCACCTATCTGCTTGATGAAAATCGCAAGGAATGGGAACTGGCCGCGCTGTTCGTGCGCCTGTACCGGTCGCTGGATTCGATCACGGTGAATCGCTTCGACGAAGCCCGCGCGTGGCTGAACAGCAGCAATCGCGGGCTCAATGGCGAAAAACCCGTGGCGCTGCTCACTACTGCGGCCGGGCTGGTGCGCGTGGTCGATTACCTCGATGCCGCGCGCGCGCGCGCGTGACCAGCACATTCAAAACGGAAAAACTGCGCGCGCGAGTCTGGCGCGCCGTGGAAGCGCAACACGTGGTTTCCACGATGCGCCTGGTTGATAACAACCTCGCCGACCAGGCCATCCTTGAAAACATACTCGAAGCCTCAAAGCCGTCCGTGCCGGCAGACGCGCGCGGCAAGCACTGGCTGATTTTCACGCCGTTTCGCTACACGCCGCCCCCGCCCGGCAGCCGCTTCCGCGCGCCACATGATCCTGGCGTGTTTTACGCCGCCTTCGAGCGCAGAACCGCCTGCGCGGAAGTCGGCTACTGGCGCTGGCGGTTCGTGCAGGACAGCGCAGGACTGTCAGTGCTCGAAGCCAAACCCATGAGCGTGTTTGCCGCCGACGTGAAAGGCGTTGCGATCGATCTGCGCAAGCCACCGCTATCGCGCCGGCGCCGCGAGTGGACCAACCCCGACAGCTATGCGGATACCCAGGCGCTGGCGCGCAGGGCGCGCGAGCAGGACATCGTCGCGATCATTTATGAATCCGTGCGCGATCCGGAACACGGCGGCGCGGTGGCGGCGCTGGCCCCCAAACCGGTCACCGGACCGATCGGCAATCCGGAGAACTGGTTTCTGACCGTCACCAATGACCGCGTAATCTGGCAAAGAGAACTGGGGGAGAGTTTTCAGTTCCGCTTCGGTCAGGCGTCGTAGCGATAACTTCTGTCGATGTCTGTGCGCGTGATGATGCCGTAGCCGGGCGTGCCGTCGTACGCTGCCACACGCACCACATACAGCGCCTCTGCGCCACTGGTCTCCAGGGCATCGAGTGCTTCCTGCAGCGTGGCCTGCAGGGCAATCGGCGCCAGCTGCAACCGCTTTGCCGGCACTTCGAGCAAATCCAGGTCGCCGGCGTCCGCCGCCTCCATCATCTGTCGCGCGAGATCCATCGCCGGCAGGATCACCGTGGGCCTGTCCTTGTCGAGCACGAGTATCCAGTTCGGATTGGACGCCAATGCGGCGTCGATCGTGGCGCGCACGGCCTGCCGCGGCAGCGCAGCAACACGGGTATCCATTACGGCGCCGACACCGACGCGGCGCAGCGACTGCAGGATCGGATCGTTGCGGTAGTCCAGCCCGCGCGCGCGCATCAGCGTAATGAATATCGGCTGCTGGCCGAACACCACGCGCGACACGCCGTAGGCGGCGATCACCGCCAGCATGCCTGGCCAGATGATGTGCGGATTGCCGGTGAGTTCAAGCATGGCGGTCAATGCCGCCAGCGGCGCGTGCAGCGTCCCGGCCATCATCGCGCCCAGGCCGATCAGCGCATACAGCGCTGGCGACGACACGCTGTCGGGCGCGACCCACTGGCCGAGGATACCGAGCGCGCTGCCCGCCGCCGCGCCAATGACCACCAGCGGACCGATCAGTCCGCCGGGCATCCCCATGCCGATGGTGAGCCCGGTCGCCAGCAATTTGAACACTACTATCATGAGCAGTACGGTAATTGCCACGTTGCCGAGCAGCGTACTGCCCACCGTGTCGTAACCGACGCCCATGATCTGCGGCGCGGGCCAGGCGCAGAGCCCCGTCAGCGCACCCACCAGCAGGGCGCGGATCCAGAACGACCAGGACTTTGTGTGCCGCGCAGTATGGTCAACGATGGCAATGAACGCCGCGGCCAGTATCCCGATGATGAGACCCATGCCCAGCACATAGGGCAGTTCCCACACCGACTTGAGCACCACCGGCGGCACGGTGAAGGCCATCTCGCTGCCATACACAACATGCGTGACCGCAGTGGCGCTCACCGCAGCGAGTATGACCGGCGCAAAGCCGATCACCGTGTACTCCATCAACACGACTTCCATTGCAAACGCCACGCCGGCGAGCGGCGTATTGAACGACGCCGCAATCGCCGCCGCCACGCCGCAGCCGACGAGGATGCGCAGGCTGTTGTTGGGCAACCGCAGATGCTGGCCGAGGAGGCTGGCACTCGCCGCACCGAGATGAATGGCAGGACCTTCGCGTCCGACCGACAGACCGGCGACGATTGCCACTGCGCCGCTGATAAACTGCACGATGGCGCTTTTCAGCGGCAGGCGTCCCTGATGGTAGGCGAGGCGCTCCAGCACATGCACCGGACCCACGTTACGGCTCGCGTCGGACAAGCGGTGAAACACGGCCGCAATGATCAGCACGCCGACCATCGGGAAAATGAAGCGCGCTGCAACAGCGAGATCTTCGTAGTTCTCCGGACCGCCCGGCGGCAGCAACGCGCCCTGCGCCATCTCGATCAACTGCCGGAAAGCGATCATCACCACGGCGGCGAGCAGGCCGCAGAGGATGCCGAGTATGGCGAACTGCGGCAGCGCTTCCGCGCGCGACACGCGCAGGCGCTGGCCTTCGAGCGCGAGACCCAGCTTTCCGCGCCATACACGCAGCAGTGATTTCATGACCAGTCAATCATGGAGGGTGATGTCCGAATATATGTTTATACGCCCGCGGTTTCCAGCGCAGCCGTGATCCGGCATGTACCGCGCATCGTTAACACGGCGCCGGATGTTATAAACGCCTGCAAAGGATTGTATACACCACAAGGAGAAGATCGATGCCCGACCACACGCCCCCGCCCTACGCCAAAGTACAGGCTGCCATGAACGCTATGACCGACAAGGCCATGCAGACTCCGGACCAGGTGGTCGCCATCGCCATCGTCGATAACACCGGCAACCTGCTGGCCTATGCCCAGACTGGCCAACTGCGTTTGTTCAGCCGCCGCCATGCCATCCGCAAGGCGTATACCGCCGCGATCATGGGCATGGATACGGGCGTGCATGCGCAGAAACTAAAGGAACAGGGCCGCAGCATCAGTGAACTGGGCGATCCGCAGCTGACCGCCACCCAGGGTGGGCTGGTCGTAGAACGCGACGGCTTGATCCTCGGCGGCATCGGTGTCGGCGGTTTTCCCACCGGCAAGGACGATGAGGCGCTGTCGCGGGTGGGGCTTGCGGTACTGCAGAAACAGTAATGTGGTATACTGTAAATACTTGATTATTAAGTAAGTTAATTTAAGTCGACTTAATAAAGTCCGCATATTGGTGACCGAAGGTCATTTTTTTGCGACAATCACCGAGCCCCCACTTATTCATAACGAGGGGACGCAATAGCCATCAAGTACTTACATTTCCCCGGCTTTGCGACAACTATCGAGGAGGTTTCATGCAGAACACCCGCGTAATTCGCGCTTTGCCGTGCCTGGCAGCAGCACTTACCCTTTTCGCATCAAGCGCCGTTTTTGCCCAGGCTTATCCCGACCGGCCAGTGCGTATCGTCGTGCCCTTCTCCGCAGGCGGACCCAACGACATCCTTGCGCGGGCCGTCGGCATGAAACTGGGCGAACGACTCGGCGAGCAGGTGATCGTCGACAACCGGCCGGGCGGCGGCACGGTCATCGGCACCGACATCGCTGCGCATTCGCCGGCTGACGGCTACACGCTGCTGATGGCCTCGACCAGCCACTCGGTCAATCCGACGCTGAAAAAGAACCTGCCCTACGACCAGAAAAAAGATCTCGATCTGCTGATCCTGATGGCGGATGCACCCAACCTCGCGGTGACCCACCCCTCGCTGCCCGTCAGATCGGTACGGGATTTGATCGCGCTCGCAAAATCCCGCCCCGGCGAAATTGCCTACAGCTCGGGCGGCGTCGGCGCCTCCACCCATCTGGCCGGCGCATCATTAAGCTCCATGGCCAAGATCAAGATGATTCACGTCGCCTACAAGGGCGGCGCACCTGCAACCCGCGGACTCATCGGCGGCGAGGTGGCGTGGATGTTCGGGACCTTCCTGCCGACGATACCGCACGTACGCGCAGGCCGGCTGCGGGTCATCGCCACCGGCGGCGTCAAACGCACGGCAGTCCTGCCTAAAGTACCGACCGTGGCCGAGACAGTGCCGGGTTTCAAATCCGTAGGCTGGTGGGGCATGATGCTGCCCAAGGGCGTGCCGCAGCCGATCGTCAACCGCCTCAACAAGGAAATCAATGCGTCGCTGATCGACCTGCGAGAACAATTCCTGCGCGACGGCACCGAAGTCATCGGCGGATCGCCCGCGGAATTTCAAACATTCTTTGACGGCGAAGTCGTGAAGTGGGCCGGGGTGATCAAGTCCATCGGACTCAAATCCAACTAGAATATTTGCATCCGTTTGAATGCCGACCTCGGCAGTATTGAGGTCGGTTTTTTTATGGCACGTAGAACAGCGGGACTCCATCGCGCATCGTGCTGGACGTGTTCATGCACTTATGCACTAGGGGATATATCGAGCTTGGCCCCTTTTATCTGATCAGCGTTTAAGTGGTCGGGGCAGCCATTTCCGCAAGTTGTTACTGAAAAATAATGGTGGCTCTGACCCCTAGTGTTTGTTGCTGGAGGTGTTGATGCTTAGCCGCCACAAAAGATATATCGCGCCTCGTCCCTATATTTTTACGCTTGAATGTAGTTGCGATACGAACGACTCCATCCTTAATGTTGCGGTGGGAGCAAATACGATTTAAAGAATTGGTTGAAAAACTTACACTGATCCTATTTATTGTATTTGTTGGGTGTCCACTACTGATTCAATTCGATTGACGACTCCCCCGTCGCAGCATAGATTGCAGGTTCTTTAAAAA
>JBBKXO010000051.1:0-8172 GCA_037969525.1 Burkholderiales bacterium
CCGCAGGAGAGCCTGCAGGCATAGGCCCGGATTTGTGCGTGATGCTCGCAGGGCGCCCGTTACCCGCGCGTATTGTGGTGATTGCCGATCAGCAACTGCTGCGCGCCCGCGCCCAGGCACTGGGGCTGCCATTCAATATCCCGTTGTTTGACGACGCAGCTACGGCGGACATATTTTCAGTGCTGCATGTGCCGCTGGCGCAACCGGCGCAACCCGGCCTGCTGAATGTCGCCAACAGCCGCTATGTATTGCGCACACTCGAGCTCGCCGCCGACGGTTGCCGCGACGGACGATTCGCCGCCATGGCAACCGCGCCGCTGCACAAGGGCATCATCAACGACGCCGGCATCGCCTTCACCGGCCATACCGAATTTCTGGCTGAACGGCTGCACGCCCCGCACGTGGTGATGATGCTCGCCGGCGGCGGCCTGCGCGTGGCGCTGGCAACCACTCATTTGCCGCTGCAAGAGGTGGCTGCTGCGATTACCCGCGACGGCCTGGAACAGACGCTGCGCGTATTGCACGACGAACTGATTGCCCGCTTCGGAATTGCACAGCCGCGCATCATCGTAGCCGGCCTCAATCCGCATGCCGGGGAATCAGGCCACCTGGGTCGCGAGGAAATCGAGGTCATCGCACCGGTGCTTGAACGTTTGCGCAGCAAAGGCTACGCGTTGACCGGCCCCCTCCCTGCGGACACGCTGTTCCAGCCGGAACGGCTGCAACATTGCGATTGCGTGCTGGCGATGTACCACGACCAGGGCCTGCCCGTGCTCAAATATGCCAGTTTCGGCGGCGGCATCAACATTACACTGGGGTTGCCGATCATCCGCACCTCGGTCGATCACGGCACGGCGCTGGATTTGGCCGGCACCGGTAAAGCCGGCGCGGAAAGCCTGGTTGCCGCCATCACTCTTGCCGCCGAACTCGCCGTGCGCAGCAAAACCACCCCAGCCGCATGAGTGCAGGCAGCGGCGCCCGGCATATTCCGCGCAAACGCTTCGGCCAGAACTTCCTGGTCGACGAAGGCGTCATCGCCGGCATCGTCACCGCCATCGCACCTGATTCCGAAGACAATCTCGTCGAAATCGGCCCCGGGCTGGGGGCGCTGACCACCCCGCTGCTGGACCGGCTTACCCGCCTGCAGGTCGTCGAAATCGACCGCGACCTGATCGCGCGCTTGCGCGAGCGGTATCCCGCGGACCGGCTGGTGATCCACGAGGGCGACGTGCTCCGGTTTGACTTCGCCGCACTGGGCGACAAGCTGCGCATCGCCGGCAATCTGCCCTACAACATTTCGACGCCGCTCCTGTTCCGTTTCGCCGAATTCGCCGGCTGCATCCGCGATGTACACGTGATGCTGCAGCGGGAAGTGGTGGAGCGCATGGTTGCCGCGCCCGGTGATTCAGAATTCAGCCGGCTTTCGGTGATGCTGCAATACCGCTTCGACATGGAAAACCTGTTCGATGTGCCCGCCGCTGCCTTCGATCCCGCGCCCAAGGTGGAGTCGGCTGTGGTGCGCTTGACCCCCCTGTCTCCGCTGCCGCATCCGGCGCGCGACGAGGCCGTCTTCAGCAGTGTGGTCGCGCGTGCGTTCTCGCAACGGCGCAAGACCCTGCGCAATACGCTGAAAGGCGTGATTACTGCCGATGATTTTGAGCGACTCAACATCAATGCCGGCGCACGGGCGCAGGAACTGTCGGTTGCAGATTTCGTGCGCATTGCCGACGCCGTGTCAGTGGCGACTAGTTGAGCAATAGCTGACTATAAATCGCCGTGCGTGCCGCGCTTGTCCTGGCCCCGCTGTCGTTCGACAGGCCCGGGTGACGACTTCAGGCTGCCACTTTACGCTGCACGAACTCGATTTTGTAGCCGTCGGGATCTTCGACAAAGGCGATCACCGTGGTGCCATGTTTCATCGGCCCCGGCTCGCGAGCAACTTTGCCGCCGCGCTTTTTGACTTCTGCGCAGGCCTTGTAGGCGTCCTCGACCTCGACGGCGATATGGCCGAAGCCAGTGCCCATGTCATAGGATTTCGTATCCCAGTTGTGAGTCAGTTCCAGCACTGCAGCGTTTGATTCCTCGTCATAGCCGACAAACGCGTTGGTAAAACGGCCGCTCGGATAATCGCTTTTGCGCAGGAAGCGCATACCCAGCACTTGGGTGTAAAAATCGATCGATCGTTGCAGGTCGCCGACCCGTAGCATCGTATGCAGCAGTCTCATGTTTGTGCCTCCGAAATCAGATTTGCACCATCTCGAAATCTTCCTTGCGTGCGCCACACTCGGGGCAGGTCCAGTTCATCGGCACGTCCTCCCACCGCGTTCCTGCCGCCAGCCCTTCATCAGGCACACCCGCCGCTTCGTCGTAGATGTATCCGCAGATCAAACACATGTATTTCTTGTACTGCCTGTTATCGGTAGTCATCAGCATTTGCCAGAGTTAATAAGCTACAATTCACGCGACATTCTAGCTGATCTCACACCTCCTCCCAATTGCTGATGACCGACGCGCCACCCATCGTCATGGTGTTCGCCGCCACCGACCCCACCGGCGGCGCGGGACTGCAGGCGGATATCATGACCCTCGCCAGCATGGGCTGCCATCCGGTATCCGTGGTCACCGCCATCACCATACAAGACACCATGGGTGTCGATGAAATTCAGCCCATCGATGGTGAATGGGTCGCCGACCAGGCGCGCTGCATACTCGAAGACATGCCGGTGGCCGCATTCAAGATCGGCGTACTGGGCAGCCTTGAAGCCATTGCCGCAGTGGCGGAGGTCGTGTCGGACTACCCGGAAATCCCGCTGATCCTCGACCCGGTGCTGGCCTCGGGCCGCGGCGACGAACTCGCTTCCGAAGAAATGCTCACGGCCATCCGCGAGCTGCTGATTCCGCAAACCACCATCATCACACCAAACAGCATCGAGGCGCGCCGGCTTGCCGACGATGACAGCGATGAGAATGACCGGCCCGATCTGGCCGAGTGCGCGCAGCGCATCCTCGCTTCCGGCTGCGAATATGTACTGATCACCGGCACCCACGAAAACACCGGAGAAGTCGTCAACACGCTGTACAACAGCGACGGCGTCGTGCGCACCGATTCCTGGCCGCGGCTGCCCCATACCTATCATGGCTCCGGCTGCACACTGGCATCGGCGCTCGCCGCCACCATCGCCAATGGCGTCGACATGCAGGAAGCCGTACGCGACGCGCAGGAATACACCTGGCAGTCGCTGAAGCTCGCGTTCCGCCCGGGCATGGGACAGCACATTCCGGACCGCCTGTTCTGGGCCCGCGATGATGAATCTGCGCCCGACGCGACCGAAGGCGACGGCGAACCGCAGGCGTGAAAGCGCGGATCGCAGGGCTCTACGCGATCACGCCCGATCTGGCGGATACGGGTGAACTGCTGCGGCGCGTACGCGCCGCACTGAGCGGTGGCGCCCGCGTACTGCAATACCGCAACAAAACGGCGGCACCGGAGCTGCGGCTGGCCCAGGCCCGTGCCTTGCAATCCCTGTGCACCGAATTCGCCGTCCCGCTGATCATCAATGACGCGGTGGAACTCGCCCTCAGTGTCAACGCCGCCGGCGTGCACCTCGGTGGAGATGACGGCGATCTCGCCGCAGCACGACTACGGCTGGGCCCGCACAAGCTGCTGGGCGCTTCCTGCTACGACCGCATCGAACTCGCCCGGGCGGCCATTGCCGCCGGCGCCGACCATATCGCCTTCGGCAGTTTTTTTGCGTCAGGCATCAAACCCGGCGCCGTGCGCCCGCCGCTGGATCTGATCACCCGCGCCAAACAGCAATTCAAACTGCCGGTGGTCGCCATTGGCGGCATCACGCCACAACTTGCTCCGCAGCTGATTGCCGCCGGCGTCGATGCCGTCGCCGTCATTACCGCCCTGTTTGCTGCGCCGGACGTCGCAGGCGCCGCGCGGGAATTCCAGAATTTATTTGACCAGCCGCCACTCAAAACCCGTCATGAAGAAAAGTCAAAAACTCTTTAGCCACGCCCAGCTCACCATCCCCGGTGGCGTCAACTCTCCCGTGCGCGCCTTCAAGTCAGTGGGCGGCACGCCGCTGTTCATCCAGCGCGGCAAAGGCGCGCAGGTGTGGGATGCCGATGGCAACAGTTACCTCGACTATGTCGGCTCCTGGGGGCCGCTGATCTGCGGCCACGCCCACCCCGATGTCGTCAAGGCCGTGCAGCAGGCGGCGACCCGCGGGCTGTCATTCGGCGCACCCACCGAAATCGAAGTTGAAATGGCCGATGTGCTGCGCCACCTGGTGCCGTCTCTGGACCAAGTGCGGCTGGTGAGTTCGGGTACCGAGGCCACCATGAGCGCGATCCGCCTTGCCCGCGGATTTACCGGACGCAGCAAAATCATCAAATTCGAGGGCTGCTACCACGGCCATGCCGACGCGCTGCTGGTCAAGGCCGGCTCCGGCGCACTGACCTTCGGTCAGCCTTCTTCGGCAGGCGTGCCGGCGGAAACCGCCGCGCACACCCTGGTGCTCGACTACAACCACGAAGCCGGTCTCGAAGCCGTGTTCGCGCGCGAAGGCAGCGAAATCGCCGCCGTCATTGTCGAGCCGGTCGCCGGCAACATGAATCTGGTAGCGCCGCGGCCCAGTTTTCTCGAATTACTGCGCAAACTGTGCACGCAACACGGCGCAGTGCTGATATTCGATGAAGTCATGACCGGTTTTCGCGTCGCACTGGGCGGCGCCCAGGCTTTGTACGGCATCAAGCCCGACCTGACCACGCTGGGCAAAGTCATTGGCGGCGGCATGCCGGTGGGTGCTTTTGGCGGCCGTCGCGACATCATGCAATGCCTGGCACCGCTGGGTCCGGTGTACCAGGCGGGCACGCTGTCGGGCAATCCGGTGGCCCTCGCCGCCGGACTGGCTACACTGAAACTGATCCAGGCGCCGGGTTTTTACGACCGGCTGGGTGCTGCCGCGCACCAGCTATGCAGCGGCATGGCGGAAGCAGCACAGGCCAGACGCATACCGTTTTCGGCGCGTAACGTCGGCGGCATGTTTGGCCTCTACTTCCGCGAGTCGCCGCCAACTTCGTACGCCGAGGTCATGCAATGCGACAAGGACGCCTTCAACCGGTTTTTCCACGCCATGCTGGCCGAAGGTATTTATCTGGCGCCCTCAGCCTATGAGGCCGGCTTTGTATCCGCCGCCCACAGCGCGGCAGATATCGACCGCACCATCAAGGCCGCAGCCGCAGTTTTTGCTGCACTTTGAGCCATAACAAATATAAAATGTCAATTAAATCAACTAGTTATATTTTCTCACTTTGCTGCAGCCTATTTACCGCACCGCCATGGAAAAAATCCGCCTCTCCAAATTGATGTCCGAACAGGGCCTGTGCTCAAGGCGCGAAGCCGACAGCTACATTGAGCGCGGCTGGGTGCTGGTCGATGGCGAGCCGATCACCGAGCTGGGAACGCGCATCCTGCCGACCCAGTGCATCACCCTAGTCCCCGCCGCGCAGCATCAGCAGCAGTCGCGGGTCACCATCCTGATCAACAAGCCCATGGGTTATGTCTCCGGTCAGGCCGAAAAAAATTACCGGCCCGCGGTCACCCTGATTGCCGGCGAAACGCATTTCCCTGGCGATCGCAGCAAACTGCGCTTTGATCCGCGGCATCTGCGCGGGCTGGCGCCCGCCGGCCGGCTCGACATCGATTCCACCGGCTTGCTGGTGCTGACCCAGGATGGGCGCATCGCCAAACACCTGATCGGCGAGAATTCAAAAGTTGAAAAGGAATACCTGGTGCGCGTCACCGGCAAGCTGGGCAAGGAAGGACTGCAACTGCTCAACCATGGCTTGAGCCTGGACGGTGAGGCGCTGCGCCCGGCTGAAGTCTCATGGCAAAACCGCGACCAGCTGCGCTTTGTGCTGCGCCAGGGCAAAAAACGCCAGATCCGCCGCATGTGCGAACTGGTCGGCCTCGCGGCGGTCGGTTTAAAGCGCGTGCGCATCGGCAAAGTCATGCTCGGCGATCTGCCGATCGGACTCTGGCGCTACCTGCACGACGACGAGACCTTCTGAAGGAAACGTCCGGGGCTCAGCCCGGACGCACTGCGGCCTTGGCCGGCGCACGCACGCGGGTTTTAGCTGCGGAATTGGCCGATGAGGCCACCGCTGTCGGCCGCTGATCGACCACCAGGGCGCTCAACCGGGTCAGCTCCTCGCGCAAGGCCGTCGGCCCGCCCAGCTGTTCCAGTCGCCGCTGGCGTGCCGCGGCATTGGGCAAGACATGCAAACCGGCGAGATACACCAGCAGATCTTCAGTGGTGTGGAAATCCTCACCGCCGGTACGCGGGAAATCGCGCGGGAAATCGGCATACATCCGCGATTTGCCCGGGTAAAGGATCTGCGCCGCAAAACCGAAGCAGCTGACACAGACTTCGCGGTTGACACCGTTCAACTCGCAATAGGGTGTGGCGTTGTCGACCCAGTACTTGATGCGCTGCTGCAGGCCGGCCTGCAGCCGGGCGACAGCGGCATCATTGCGGTACGGCCGCAGGCCATACTGGTGCTGCACGGTGAATAACCGGCCGTTGGCCGTGTATTCACCCGCGGCAATGAACGGCGCCACGGTGACGCCCACGCCCGGAAACGACCACGCTATGCGCTGATCGGCCAATTCAATACCCACCTGCATTTCCTGCGCCCCGTCCGGCGCTGTGATCAGCCAGTAATGCACATAACCGGCCTGGCCCGGTCCGGTCGCAGTCACCACTACCGGCGCACGCACCGGCTTTGCCGTGCGCGGAGTTGGGGTGGCTTTGGTGGCTTTGGTGGCTTTGGTGGCTTTGGCCGCATCAGCCGCTTTGGTCGTTTTGGTCGCGGGGCGCGCCGTATCGGACTGCGCTGTCTGCGTCACCCCTGCAACTCCTGAAACACCAATAGCAGCCGCCACAGCCGGCAGGGCCAGCAGCGGCAGTAACAGCAAGTTCAGGAATGATAGTCGCATGGTGAGCTTGGTCAGGGCGCGCAGTTGGAAGTTCAGGCGCCGGGCGTGAATATTAACGCCGCTGACGCCAGGGCGCGTACACACCGGGAAAATACCACTGACACTGTCACCGCTCAGCGACGCGCGAGCAACGCCGGCAGGTCGGCAATGCTGTCGAGCAGATGCGTATGCGGCTGCGGTTGCATCTGGTCGCGGCCATGCGCGCCGGACAACACGCCGATGTTCAGCGCCACGCCGGCGTTGTAACCGGCCTGCAGGTCAAGCACCGTGTCGCCGGCATTGGCCACCTTGCGCACATCCGTGACACCGGTGGCCTCCATGCAGCGGAAGATCATGTACGGCGCCGGCCGCCCCAGCGCAACTTCGTCGCCGCAGACCACGGCATCCACCACGCCCTGCCGCCATTGCAGCGCATCGAGCAGCAGGTTCGTCGTCTCGCGGTCAAAACCGGTATTCAGTGCGACACGCACGCCGCGATGGCGCAAGGCATCGATGGTCTCGCGCGCACCGGGCACCGGCGCCACGGTGCCGGCGAATACTTGGGCCAGGTGCTGCACAAACGTCACATAAACCTGTTCGGCCCGCGCCGCGCGATCAGCGCTCTCCGGCACCAGGTTGAAGATGGCCAGCCGCTTCGATGCCCCGCGCAGACTGTTGATCGCCTGCGGGGTCACGGCAATGCCGTGTGCCGCCAGCGCCGAGGTAAAAGCCTGCGGCACCTGCCCTGCGTCACGGACCGTGGTGCCCGCCATGTCGCAGACCACCAGTTCAATGTTTACGCTCAAAATCTGTTTCCCCTTCGTGCTACAGCAATTCGATGCCGAAACGCCGCACCACCAGCGCAAACAGGCCGAAGCATACGACGGTGATCACCACACAGGCGAGCAGCGTCAGCCAGAAACCGAGGCGCGGCAGCAGTGCGGGAAACGCCAGAAACATGGGCAGAGTCGGCACGACATACCAGAAGGTGTACCAGGCATGGTTGGCGATCTTGTCCGGAGACTGGTTCTCGACATACAGCCAGATCAGCGCCAGCACGGTCACCATGGGCAGTGCGGCGACAAAGGCGCCGAGCTTGTCACTGCGTTTGGCGAGTTCGGACACCAGCACGACCACCGCGGCGGTGAGGAAATACTTGGTAATGATCCAGGTCATGATGCCTC
>JBBKXO010000052.1:0-23625 GCA_037969525.1 Burkholderiales bacterium
GCGCCCAGCTGCTGCCAGTCGCCCGGTTCATATTTCCCGCCCTCAAGCACGGCCTTGATCGCGCGATGCACCAGCAGATCCGGATAACGGCGGATCGGTGAGGTAAAGTGGGTATAGGAATCGTACGCCAGGCCGAAATGCCCGGCGTTTTTCGGGGTATATACGGCCTGCCTCAATGAACGCAGCATCACCGTCTGCAGCAGTTGCTCGTCCGGTCGGCCTTTGACCTTGTTCAGCAGCTTGGCGTAATCGGAGGCGTGTGGCGCATCACCACCGTCCAGTTGCAGCCCAAATCCCTTCATAAAATCACGCAAGGCTTCGAGCTTCTCCGCTGTCGGACCTTCATGGACGCGGTAGAGCACCGGTTGGCCGTGCTCATGCAGATAAGCCGAGGTGCACACATTCGCGGCCAGCATGCATTCTTCGATCAGCTTGTGCGCGTCGTTGCGCACTACTGCCACGATGTTTTCGATCTTGCCCTGATCATCGAAAATCATCTGTGTTTCAGTGGTTTCAAAATCTATGGCCCCACGTTTGGCGCGCGCCTTGGCGAGCTGGACATAAAGCCGGTGCAGCGTCTGCAGGTTCGGCACCAGTGCCTTGCGCCGTTTCGCCGCCGCACCACTGGGATCGTCGAGGATGGCTGCGACTTCGGTATAGGTGAAGCGCGCGTGCGAGCGCATCACAGCCGGATAAAACTCATAACCCTTGACGTTGCCATGCGCATCGATCTGCATGTCGCAGACCATCGCCAGACGCTCAACATCCGGGTTGATTGAGCACAGACCGTTCGACAGCGCCTCGGGCAACATGGGTATCACCCGCCGCGGAAAATACACCGAGTTGCCCCGGTCGCGCGCTTCCACGTCGAGGGCGTCGCCCGGCCGCACGTAATGGCTGACATCGGCAATTCCCACCACCAGCCGGTAGCCGCTGCCGACTGACTCGCAATACACCGCGTCATCAAAGTCCCGGGCCGTTTCACTGTCAATGGTCACCAGCGCCATGTCGCGCAGATCCACCCGCCCTCGATGATCCGCGCCGCGCACGGTCTTCGGCAGTTTCGCGGCAATCGCCTCCGCGGCTGGCGGAAAGATCCACGGCAACGCATGCTTGCGCAGGGCAATTTCGATTTCCATGCCGGGATCCGCATAATTGCCCAGCACCTCCACCACGCGCGCCAGTGGCTGTGCCTGACGGCCGGGCTGCGTAATGATTTCGACCGTCACCACCTGCCCCGCTTTGGCACGACCGGCCTCACCTGCGGGCACGACGAATTCCTGGCTGATGCGCTTGTCCTCGGCAGCCACAAACGTGACGCCGTGCTCTACATGCAAGCGCCCCACGAGACGGGTCTGGCCGTGCTCAAGCACTTCAACAATCTTGCCTTCGGGACGGCCGCGGCGATCCATGCCGCTGATTCGCGCCATCACGCGATCGCCATGCAGTACTTTCTGCATTTCGCGCGGACCGAGGAACAAATCCGGCCCTTCTTCTTCACGCTGCAGAAAACCGAAACCGTCCTTGTGGCCCAGCACACGACCGCGGATCAGGTCGAGTTTTTCGACCACGCACAGATCGCCGCGCCGGTTGCGCATGATCTGACCATCGCGCTCCATCGCCGCGATCCGCCGGCCGAAGGCATCGTGCTCACGCTTGCCGATTTCGAGCTGCGTTAAAAGATCCTTTTCATCCATGGGCACACCCGCCTCGATCAGCACTTCGAGGACCAGTTCACGACTGGGTACCGGGTGTTCATAGCGCTCGGCTTCGCGCGCCTGGAACGGGTCAGCAGCGCGGCGCTTAGACTTGCCGTGCGTTGCCGATTTTTTTGATTTTTTCATTTGAATAAACTGCTTTCATGGGCTAGAATCGCGCCCTCATTGGCCCAGGTGGCGGAATTGGTAGACGCACCAGCTTCAGGTGCTGGCGGGTAACACCGTGGAGGTTCGAGTCCTCTCCTGGGCACCAGTGTTATAAAGTTGTCTAAAGTAACAAAAGTAAGTCTGCAGTACAGGGGAGCGCATGGGCATCAGCACCGCGCTCCACTTTTTTTCGTGACGCAGCATCTAAAGCCTCTGCGTAACGCATTTCAATAATATCCCTTCTTAGTCAAACGGATTGCTGCGCACGATGGTGTGTTCGCGATCCGCTCCGGTAGACACCATGGCGATCGGTACGCCGCAAACCTCTTCCATGCGGTTGAGATAATTGCGCGCCGCCGCCGGCAATTGCTCAAAGCGGGTGACGCCGACGGTGCTGTCCCGCCATCCTGGTATTTCCTCGTAAACCGGCTGACACTCAGCCAGCAATTCGGCGCCAAATGGCAGGATATCGCGCGCCACGCCGTTCATCTTGTAACCGACACCGATCTGCACGCTTTCCATACCGTCCAGCACGTCAAGCTTGGTCACGCACAGGCCCGATACGCCGTTGATCTGGATCGAACGCTTCAGCGCCGCCGCATCGAACCAGCCACAACGCCGCGCCCGTCCGGTGGTCGCACCCACTTCATTGCCACGCGAGGCAATCTGCCTGCCGATATCATCATCCAGTTCGGTCGGAAACGGACCTGAGCCGACCCTTGTGGTGTACGCCTTGGTTATACCCAGCACGTAATGCAGGCTCTGCGGGCCGATGCCCGCGCCGGCTGCCGCTGCACCGGCCACGCAGTTGCTGGAGGTGACGAACGGATAAGTGCCATGATCGACGTCGAGCAGTGTTCCCTGCGCGCCCTCGAACAACAGGTTGTCACCGGCCTGCTGCGCCTCATAGAGCAGCCGCGGCACATCAGCCACCATGGGCTTGATGCGTTCGGCAAAGGCCATCGTGTCATCCAGCGTTTTCTGGAAGCCGACAATGTCGGCGCGGAAATAATTCTTCAGCACGAAATTATGGAAATCCAGCACTTCACCGAGTTTCGCTGCGAAACGCTCGCGGTGAAACAGGTCCTGCAGGCGGATGGCGCGGCGCGCCACCTTGTCTTCGTAGGCCGGCCCGATGCCGCGACCGGTGGTGCCGATCTTGCCCGCTCCCTTGGCCGTCTCGCGTGCGCGGTCCAGCGCCACGTGATACGGCAGGATCAGCGGACAGGCCTCGCTTATTTTCAGGCGGCTGGCCACATCGACTCCTGCCGTAGTCAGGGTGGCAATTTCCTCCAGCAATGCTTCCGGGGAAAGCACCACACCGTTGCCGATGTAACAGGCCACTTTGTCGCGCAATATCCCCGAAGGAATCAGGTGCAGCACCGTCTTCTGACCATTGATCACCAGCGTGTGTCCGGCGTTATGCCCGCCCTGGAATCGCACCACGCCCTGCGCTCGGTCAGTCAGCCAGTCAACGATCTTGCCCTTGCCTTCATCACCCCACTGGGTGCCGATTACGACTACGTTCTTGCTCATACGCCTGCAGCCTTTTCAGATCTCATATACATTCAAGTATAATAATATTAATTATATAAAACAATAAGTTACGCTTATTAATTAACGTAACTTCTCTATGATCCAGCGACCGCTGCGACGGACCAGCACGCGATCACAGCCGAGCTCGTCGCGATAACGCGCATGTCCCGGCATGTCCTCGATCACCACCACACCCCGACCCCGCAATGCGGCGATACGGCGTTGCAGCACCTGGTCAGTCGGACGATACGGTGCCAGCACCCGCGAAAGCGGCTTGCCGGCACCACTGGCTGCGGCCAACTCGCGCAAATCCATGCTGAACCCGGTGGCCGGCCGGGCACGTCCGAATGCCTTGCCCACTTCATCATAACGGCCACCCTGTGCCAGGGCATTGGGTCGCGCATTTGCATAAGCCGCAAACACCACGCCGCTGTGATAGTGATATCCGCGCAGTTCTGCCAGATCAAAACTGCGGATCTGGGCAAACTCAGCCAACCGCAGTGACAGCGCCGACAGATCACGCAGAGCGGCCCGGATCTCCGGCAATGCCGGCAATACCCGCCGCGCCCGCGACAATACTTCGGGCCCGCCATACAGTTCCGGCAACACCGCCAATGCCGCGCGGGTGCTGCGATCCAAACCCTTGGCCAGCCCCATGATCCCCGGCGCATCCTTGGTCTGCATGGCCTGAAACAAGTCGGCTTCCAGTTCACGCGACACCCGGGCACGGCGCAGCAGTGCGCGGAACACCGCCACGTGGCCGATGTCCAGCGACACATCACGCACATTCGCCAGCCGCAGGGCCTGCAACATCATGCGTTGCACCTCAACATCGCTCTCAATGCTGCGATGACCGTAGATTTCAGCGCCGATCTGCAGCGGCTCCCGCGTCCGGTTCATGCCGTCAGGCCGCGTGCGCAGCACGCTGCCCGTGTAACACAGACGGGTCACACCATTGCGATTGAGCAGATGCGCGTCTATGCGCGCCACCTGTGGCGTGATGTCGGCCCGCACCCCCAGCATGCGGCCCGAGAGCTGGTCTACCAGCTTGAAAGTCTGCAGATCGAGGTCTTCCCCGGTACCGGTCAGCAACGAATCGACATACTCGAGCAGCGGCGGCATGACCAGTTCATAGCCATGCACCGCAAAATCATCAAGGATCAGCCGGCGCAGCCGCTCAATGCGGCGCGCCTCGTCGGGGAGGATGTCCTCAATATATTCAGGCAGCAGCCAGGTTCTCATGGACAAGGTCGATTCGTGCAGTTGCCGGGGTGGAAACCGGCACAAAAGCGCACATTATAGAAGTTTGGCGGCTCAACCACGCACGAAATAAAGCAGTAACAGGCCCGCCAGCATCGAACTCATACCGATGAAACGCAGTTGCCCATCGCTCAATTCGATCAGACGGCGGAAGGTTTCCCGCCATGCGGCGGGCAGCAGAAAAGGCAGCATGCCCTCGATGACCAGCATCAGGGCGACCGCCACCAGCAGATTGTCGGTCATGTGTGGCAACCCGTCGACCGGCGGCCGGCACAGCCGGCAGCCGACGGCACCGCGCTCACTTGCCGACGGGCTTTCCGCCGGACTTCAGGTATTTGAAAAACTCCGAGTTTGGCTCAAGCACCAGCACGTCACTGCGGTTCCTGAAGCTCGCGCGGTACGCCTCAAGGCTGCGATAGAACGCATAGAACTCGGGATTGGTTTCGTAGGCCTTCGCGTAGTTGGCCGCTGCCTTGGCATCGCCCTCGCCCTTGACGCGCTGGGCATCGCGGTAGGCTTCGGCAAGAATGACCTCTTTCTGCTTGTCTGCATCCGCGCGTATTTTTTCCGACTCGGCGAAACCGGTCGAACGCAGCTCGTTGGCCACACGCTTGCGCTCCGCTTCCATCCGGCCATAAACCGAACCGCTCACTTCCTGCGGCAGGTCAACACGTTTCAGGCGCACATCCAGCACTTCCACGCCGATTTTCGACGCATCTTCGTTTGCCTTGCTACGCATCAACTCCATGATCTTGTCGCGCTCGCCGGACACCACGTCATGCACCGTGCGATTGCCGAATTCGGCGCGCAATCCGTCATTGATGGTCTGCAGCAACCGGGTCTGTGCACGCATTTCCTCGCCACCAACCGAGGTGTAGTAGTTAAGCACGTCGGTAATGCGCCATTTGACGAACAAATCCACCAGCACGTTTTTCTTTTCCGAGGTCAGGAAACGCTCGGGCTCTGCGGAATCAATGGTCAGGATGCGCACATCGAAATAGCGCACGTTATCGAGCAGCGGCGTCTTGAAATAAAGGCCCGGGTCCTTCTTGATGGATACCACCTCGCCCAGCCGGAACACGATGGCGTTCTGCCGCTGGTCAACGACGAACATGGACATCGACGCGATCAGCAGCACCACTGCCAGGCCGATCACAAACGGAGCAAAATTACGTTTCATTAGCGGCCCTCCCGATCACGGCTGCGCAAGGCTTCACGGTTGCGCGCAGCGCTGTCCGCCGCTGCCGGATCAGCTGGCCTGACTGGCGGCGCAGCCTCGGCGGCAACAGTACCCGACATCTGCATCAACTTGTCGAGCGGCAGATACAGCAGGTTGCCGCCGTTTTTCTGGTCAATCAGGATTTTGCTGGTATTGGTCATGATCTGCTGCATGGCATCAATGTAAAGACGGTCACGCGTCACCTGCGGGGCTTTCACATATTCCGCAACAATCTGGCGGAAACGCGAAGCATCACCCTGCGACTGCTCAATTACCCGGGCACGATACCCTTCGGCCTCCTGCAGCACCCGCGCCGCCTGGCCGCGCGCCTTGGGAATCACATCGTTGGCGTACGCTTCACCTTCGTTTTTCTGGCGTTCACGATCCTGGCTGGCTTTCACCGCATCATCAAACGCCGCCTGCACCTGCTCCGGTGGCTGGGCATTCTGCATGGTGACCTTGCTGATGCTGATGCCGGTGCCATAACGGTCGAGGATGCCCTGCATCAGTTTCTGGGCGCGCGCGGCGACTTCCGCCCGACCTTCAAAAATGACGAAGTCCATGCTGTTGCGACCGACGATTTCGCGAATTGCACTTTCTGCAGCCTGCAGCACGGAATCTTCCGGCGCGCGGGTATTGAACAGGAAGTCGCTGGGGCTTTTGAGGATGTATTGCACCGCAAACTGCACGTCAATGATGTTTTCATCGTCCGTGAGCATCAGCGATTCCTTGATCACCTTGCTCTTGACGGTATTGCGGTAACCCACTTCGACAGTGCGCACCTGCGCCACGTTGACCACTTCGGCTGACTCGACCGGATACGGCAGATGCCAGCGCGGGCCCGGCATTGTCGTTTCGACAAATTTCCCAAAGCGCAGCACGACACCGCGCTGTCCCTCGTTAACGATGTAAAAGCCACTGGCAAGCCACACCGCAACGACCAGACCCACCAGCAGGCCTGCACCGCCGCCCACGGCGCCCGCACTGGGTCCGCCGCCGCCCGGCGATTCGCCATTGCCGCCGCCCTTGCCACCGAGCAGCTTGTTCAGTCTGCTGTTCAGATTGCGCCAGATTTCATCCAGATCCGGCGGCCCCTGATTATTGCCACCCGGACGACGCCCCCACTGGGGGTCGTTCAATGACAGCAGTGGCGCCAGCATTCTGGCAATTCCGCCTTTGAGGCGGTCGCGGAAGGAATTGGAAGTTTCAGTCATTCGATCAGACAAAAAATTAGGCAGCAGCAGGTTGGCTTGGAGTTGCAGCTTCCAACGCATATTCGCCTATGGCATTGCGCAACAGATCCATACCTTGACCCGTTAGCGCACTCGACCAGAGACGCGAAATTCTAACACATTCGTCACGTTCAACCCGTGGCGGCAAGCCGCTGCGGTCGATCTTGTTATAAACCATGATCTGCGGCACCTTGTCGGCGCCGATTTCAGCCAGCACCGTGTTGACGGCGGCAATCTGCGCATCGCGATCGGGGCTGCTGGCATCGATTACATGCAGCAGCAGGTCGGCGTGCACGGTCTCCTCCAATGTGGCCCGGAACGCTTCGACCAGCGTATGCGGCAGGTGGCGGATGAAGCCGACGGTATCCGAGATGACCACCTCAGCGCCTTCGACCCCGCCCAGGCGGCGGGTGGTGGTATCCAGCGTTGCGAATAATTGGTCGGCCGCATAGGCGTCCGCCTTGGTCACGCGATTGAACAGCGTGGATTTGCCGGCATTGGTATAACCCACCAGCGACACCGAAAACACGTGGGCGCGCACGCGCGACCGGCGCTGGGTCGCATGCTGGGCGCGCACCTTCGCGAGTTTTTCCTTCAGCGATTTCACCCTTTTGCCGAGCAATCGGCGGTCGGTTTCCAGCTGGGTTTCACCAGGACCGCGCATGCCAATACCGCCGCGCTGCCGCTCCAGGTGGGACCAGCCGCGCACCAGGCGCGTCGCCAGATGTTCCAGTTGTGCCAGTTCCACCTGCAGTTTGCCCACGTGGCTGCGCGCACGCTGCGCAAAAATATCGAGAATCAGACTGGTACGGTCGACCACCCGGCACGAAAGCTGACGTTCGAGGTTACGTTCCTGGATGGGGCTCAGCGCATGATTGAAAATCACCACTGTAGCGCCGGTTTCGGCCACGGTACGGCCAATCTCCTCGACCTTGCCCTTGCCTGCGTAAAGAGCGGCATCGGGTCGGTCGCGGCGGCCACGCACCACTGCAGCCACGCTGACGCCGCCGCTGCGTGCCAACAGCTGGAGTTCTTCCAGGCTCTCGGCGTAATCCGGTTCACCCAGATCCAGCGCCACCAGCACTGCAGTAGTGCCGCTACCGGGGCGCTCAAACATTTATAAAGTTCAATAAAAACAATTACTTGTCTTGATCTTCATCCATGGCCAAGCTGACCGCACGCGCCGGCACCACGGTGGAAATAGCATGTTTATAGACCATTTGCGTGACCGTGTTTTTCAGCAGCACCACATACTGGTCAAATGAATCCACCTGTCCCTGCAACTTGATGCCATTCACCAGGTAAATCGATACGGGGATATGTTCCTTGCGCAGTGCATTCAGGAACGGGTCTTGTAGCAACTGCCCTTTATTACTCATGGCGCCCTCTATTTTGTCGTTATTGGAAAGATGACTCTAGCCTAATTTTTCTCGTCTGGCCATAGACTTAGTGGTGTTTAGTACCGCCCAAGGCAAACGGGTTCCGCCCTGTTTTGAACTCCACTTTGAGGGGCGTACCAGTCAGTTTGAACGCATCACGGAAAAATCGTTCCAGATAACGCCGGTAGGTATCGGACACGCGATCCAGCGCCGAGCCGTGAATGATGATCCGCGGCGGGTTGGAACCACCTTGATGGGCATAACGCATCTTGGGCCGGACCATGCCAGAACGCGGAGGCTGCTGCTGCTGGACAGCGAGCATCAGCATGCGCGTCAACCGCGGCGTCGACAGTTTCGCCATGGCGGCGGCATACGCGGCATCGGCTGAAGCCAGCACCGCGCCTACGCCCTGTCCCTGCAGCGCGGAAATGAAATGGAAGCGCGCAAAATTGAGAAAATTGAGTTTGCGTGCGCCATCGCGCTTGATCTGCTCGCGCTCCCCCTCGCTGAGTCCTTCCCACTTGTTGACTGCAACCACCAACGCGCGACCGGCCTCCAGTATGAACCCGGCAATGTGCGCATCCTGCTCGGCGACCTCCTGCCGCGCGTCCAGTACCAGGATCACGATATTGGCATCGGCAATCGACTGCAGGGTCTTGATCACCGAGAACTTTTCGGCAACTTCATCCACCTGTCCGCGCTTGCGCATGCCCGCCGTATCGATCAGCGTATAGCGTTTCCCAGCGCGCTCAAAATCGATATAAATGGAATCACGGGTGGTGCCCGGCTGGTCGAATACAACGACCCGCTCCTCCCCGAGCCGCGCATTGACCAGCGTCGACTTGCCGACGTTCGGACGGCCGACGATGGCAATTTTCGGATGCTTGTCCGCACCCTGCGGTTCGGGCTCGGGCTCCGGAAAGTCCGCCAGTACCAGCTCCATCAGATCACTGATGTGGTCGCCATGCTCGGCCGATACTGCCAACGGCTCGCCCAGGCCCAGGGCGTGAAAATCAGCAACTGCCGTCGCCGAAATCATGCCTTCGGCCTTGTTGACGATCAGCCAGATTTTGCGCCCGCTGCGCCGCAGTTCAGACGCCACCTCGCGGTCCTGCCCTGTCAGCCCGGTACGCGCATCCACGATGAACAACACCGCGTCGGCTTCGTCCACGGCCTGCCGGGCCTGGCGTGCCATCTGGTGGAAAATTCCGTCCTTGGTCACCGGCTCGAAGCCCCCGGTATCGACAACCAGATACGGCTTGGGACCCACGAGACCGTTGCCGTAATGGCGATCACGGGTGATGCCGGGCATATTCACCACGATCGCATCGCGAGTACGGGTAAGCCGGTTGAACAATGTCGACTTACCGACATTGGGCCTGCCAACGATAACTACTGTAGGTTTCATGATGGGAGCATCTCAGGTGCTGCAACCGGGCCGCTGTACGCCGGCAGGCGTTGGCGGACCCGTTATTGAATATTGATCGCGAAGACGCCGCCGTTGCGGGTCTGCACCAGGAAAGTGGATAAATCCAGAGCCACCGGCGACACCTGTATTGGGCTGCCGTCAGTGGCGATACGCGCAACAAATGCACCGTCATCGCGCGACAGCACATGCACATAGCCTTCAAAGTCACCGACGATCACATGGCGACCCAGCGCCAGCGGCGCGCTCGCCCAGCGTCCGCGCAATTTGTCCTGTTTCCACACACTGGCTCCACTGCTGCGGTCATACGCCAGGATCGCACTGCGATCATCAGTAACGTAGACGTTGCGCGCATCGGAGCCCATGCCAGCGATGCTGGATACATCACGCGCCCACAAGGTCTCGCCGCGGATTGCGTCAAAACAGGCGGCACGCCCCTGATATGCCACGGCGCAAACCTGGGAGCCCTCGATGATCGGAAAACTGGTCACGTCCGTCACTCGCTCAAGCTCGGTGGTCCCTTTGGGCAAAGCGACTACGGCTTCCCAGCCGACGTTGCCGGTTGCCAGTGCGATCGCAACCAGTCGGCCACCGGGAAAACCGGCAAACACGCCGCCGCGGTAAACAACCGCGCCGGCAAAACTTCGAATGGCCAGCGGTGGCAATGCGCGTTGGTACACCCAGCGTTGCTTGCCGTCTGCCGCATTCAGTCCGTATATTCGGCCATCTCCGGTACGAACCACCACTACACCTTCGTCACCAACAGGCGGCGCCAGCACTTCCCCGCTCAACTGCGTTTTCCAGGCCAGCTTGCCCGTGGGCTCAAATGCCAGCACTTCGCCGCGCGCCGTACCCGCCAGCACCAGTCCGGCACCAAATCCCACGCCGCCGGACAACGGCGTACCAGCATCGAAGCGCACCTGACTGCCACCCGAACTTGCAACAAATCCGGCGATCTGTCCTGATGCCCCGGCGGCATAGACCGTGTTGCCCGACACCGCCGGGTAAAATGCGCTGCGTTCCGCGCTGCCAACGCTGCCCTGCCAGACTATGCGTGCCGTCGCGCGGGCCTGGAACTGTGTTAGTTCTGCCGCTTTTTGTTTCGGTCCCGCGCCAAACCAGCCGTCGTAGACATTCGACACGGTCTGGCATCCGGACAGCAGCAGTACTGCTGCCAGAGCTGCACCGCGGGACATCACTTGGAGTCACCCAGTGCGTCGAGTTTCAACTGGATGATCTGCCGCATCGAACTTGCGGCGTCACTTTTGTCCAGCGCCAGTAGATAGGCCGCGCGCGCTTCCTGCCGTTTGCCCTGCGCCGCCAGTACATCCCCCTTCAGATCGGCATACAGCCCGTTAAAGCTGTCGCCGTGCTTGATCTCCAGCAGCTTGAGCGCCTCAGCCATGTTTTTCTCGTCGAACAGCACCCGCGCCAGCCGCAGTCGCGCCACGTCGCGGGCTTCCTCTTCGCTGGCGTTGTCGATGACCCATTGCAGCCGTGTCTTCGCCGTGGCCAGGTCACCGGTGTCAAAATCGCTTTTTGCGGCAGACAGCGCCGCTATAGTCGCGTAGGGGGTCGCCCCGTACTTGTCGACGATCTGCGTCGCAATGTCGCGCACCTTCTTGTGATCACTCGCCCGTTCGGCACGCTGTTGCTGCTCGAACAGCGCAACCGCTGATGTGGCCTGTGAATTGCGGTAGTAGTGCCAGCCGCGGATGCCGCCGACCACCAGCAAGCTGCCGACCACCGTTACGATAACCAACCTGCCGTACTCCGCCCACCAGCCTTTGATGGTTGCCAGTTGTTCCTGTTCTTCTAAGTCGTAAGCCATTGATTTACCTAATTTTAATTATCTCGCACGCCTCGGACAACGAAACGCGAACCTGTTCCTGCCGCACTTGCTCCTGCTCCACCCGCAACGCTTTGACCGACAACACCCCGGCCTGCGCCTCATCGTCACCCACCAGCACCGCGAACCGCGCGCCACTGGCATCCGCTTTCTTCATCTGCGATTTAAAACTGCCGCCGCCACAATGCAGGATCACTGCCAGACCGGCATCACGCAGCCGTTCCGCCACTATTTCCGCATACACCGTCGCGGCATCACCCTGGCGCACAATATAAGCATCGGCAACGGTGTTCACAGGCAACGCCACGCCACTGTCGGCCACCAACGCCAGCAGGCGCTCCACGCCCATCGCAAAACCGCAGGCCGGCGCAGGTTTACCGCCAATCTGCTCGACCAGTCCGTCGTATCGGCCACCGGCACAAACCGTGCCCTGCGCGCCCAAACGGTCCGTCACCCATTCGAATACCGTGCCATTGTAATAGTCCAGACCGCGCACCAGACGTGGATTGATGCTGAATTCGACGCCGGCCTGCCGCAACGAATCCTGCAGCACTGCAAAATCACGGACGGAATCTGCATCCAGATCGTCGGCAAGTCGCGGTGCCGCTGCAATCAGAGTCTGCAGTGCCGGATTCTTGCTGTCCAGCACACGCAGAGGATTACTGTGCATCCGGCGCCTGGCATCCTCATCCAGTTCTTCGACGTGCTGCTCAAGGTAGGCAACCAGCTTTGCACGGTAAGTCGTCCGCGCAGCCGCCGACCCCAGGGAATTCAGTTCCAGCCGGATGCCGGTCAGCCCCAGATCGCGCCACAAGCGCGCGCACATCAGTATGTGTTCGGTCTCTATGTCCGGGCCTGCATAACCCAGCGCCTCGACTCCGACCTGGTGAAACTGGCGGTAGCGGCCCTTTTGCGGCCGCTCATGGCGGAACATCGGACCGCTGTACCACAAGCGCTGCGGTCCCGGGTAGAGCAGATTGTGCTCGATCACGGCACGTACGCATGACGCCGTACCTTCAGGACGCAGCGTCAGCTGCTCGCCGTTCAGTTCATCGGTAAAGGTATACATCTCCTTTTCGACGATGTCGGTAATCTCACCGATAGAACGCACAAACAGTTCGGTGCGCTCCAGGATGGGCATGCGGATTTCCTGATAGCCGTATACCTTCAGCCAGCGATGCACGACGGTTTCGAAAAATTCCCACTGCTGAGCTTCTGCCGGAAGCACATCATTCATGCCGCGTATGCCTTGCACTGTCTTGGCCATGACAGGATGACCTAGCGGACTACGCCGACAACCGGCGCTGCAACCGCGGCATCCGCAGCAACGCCATAATGGTCCTGTACATACTGATCAACGATGCGCTGGAAGTCTTCGGCAATGGCATCGCCCTTTAATGTCACAGTCTTGACGCCATCGACAAAGACCGGGGCCACCGGATTCTCGCCCGATCCCGGCAGACTGATGCCGATATTGGCCTGCTTGCTCTCGCCCGGTCCGTTGACCACACAGCCCATCACCGCAACATGCATGTTCTCGACGCCGGGATAACGTCCGCGCCATGCCGGCATCTGCGCGCGCAAATAACCCTGTATGCGATTGGCCAGTTCCTGGAATACGGTGCTGGTGGTGCGCCCGCAACCCGGACAGGCAATGACCAGCGGTGCGAATGAACGCAAGCCCATGGTCTGCAACATTTCCTGCGCAACGATCACTTCGCGTGTACGGTCGCCGCCGGGTTCCGGCGTCAGCGATACGCGGATCGTGTCACCAATACCCTCCTGCAACAGCACCGCCATTGCCGCCGTTGATGCGACGATGCCTTTGGACCCCATACCGGCTTCCGTCAGACCCAGATGCAGCGGGTAATCACAACGACCGGCCAGGTCACGGTAAACAGCGATCAGATCCTGCACTCCGCTGACCTTGCACGAGAGCAGGATGCGGTCATGCGCCAGCCCCAGCGCCTCAGCCTGCCGCGCACTGTCCAGCGCCGAAGTCACCAGCGCCTCGCGCATGACTACAGTCGCGTCCTGCGGCTGCGCACGCCGGCCGTTTTCATCCATCATCCGCGCCAGCAGTTCCTGATCCAGGCTGCCCCAGTTGACTCCAATGCGCACCGGTTTATCGTAGCGGCAGGCAAAATCAATCATGGTCGCAAACTGTTCGTCGCGTTTCGACCCGCGGCCGACATTACCCGGATTGATTCGCAGTTTAGCGAGCGCCTCGGCACAAGCCGGATGCTGTGACAGCAGGCGATGACCGTTAAAATGAAAATCACCGACCAGCGGCGCATGGATGCCGCTCCGGTCAAGTTGCTCCCTGATCACTGGCACCGCAGCCGCAGCTTCGGCATTGTTGACGGTGATCCGCACCAGTTCGGAGCCCGCACGCGCAAGTGCCGACACCTGCGCAACCGTCGCCGCAATGTCCGCGGTGTCGGTATTGGTCATCGATTGCACCACCATCGGTGCGCCGCCGCCCACGGTTACACCGCCAATGGTCACCGCGACGCTGTTGCGGCGCCGGGCCGGTCCATATGAAGGTGTAGGAAGGCACTGCATCATTGATTACTCAAGTGTGAACCGTGCAACCTCAACCCGCGTATGCGGCGCGAGATCGAATCGCTGGCCCTTATACAATAATCGCACGCCCCGCGCATTGCCTACCACTAAGTTGAGCGGTGGCCGGTATTGCAAGTGCTGTTCTGTGCCCGCCGGATTGAGCTGGGAAAACAGCAGGCGCTCATTGCGATCGCGCACTTCAACCCACGATTGCGTCTCGAACACAAAATGTAATTCCGCCAGATTATTGGTTGCTGTCGGTACGGCGGGCTTGACTGCAACTGCCGCAGGGGCCGTATCCTGCGTCACCACCGGCACCGGCATCTCAATCACCCGCGCCTGCTCGACCACAGGTACTGGTGCTGCCATCAGAGTCGGAACTTCGGGTTGGGAAGGCGGCGGCAATACCACCACGGTCTGCGGCGCAGAGAAAAAAAGCTCGAACAGTCCAACCGCAGCAATCAACATCAGCAGGCCGGCGGCGTAACCTTTCCACCTTACCGGGCGCTGATCGGGAAACGGTATATTCTGCGAATGAGGCATGGCAACATTAACCGGCGCCGGCTCAGACCGCAGATTCAGGTTCGCCACCAGCAGCTCTGCGTCCAGATTTAGCAGGCGGGCATAATTGCGTACAAACCCGCGGACAAATACCGGACCGGGCAGTCGCTCATAGGATTCGGCCTCAAGGGCTTCAATCTGTCCGGTGGACAGCTTCAACTGTTGCGCCACCTCAGCCACACTCAGATTCTTGTGTGCGCGTGCGTCCGCCAGCATTCGGCCGGGCCGAATATCAGGCGTTGCTACCGCTCCGGGTTCGACTGCAGCATCCATTTCGCTCATTCAAAACGACCCGCCTGCAGGGCAGCCGCCTCTTTGGATTCCGGAAAATTCTTGCGCAACTGCTGTGCGTAACTGGCTTCGGCCAGGGGATTGTTTAGTTTGCGCTCGACCCGCAGGGCAAGCCATAGTATTTCTGCCGTCGCCGGTGCCACCTGCGCATAACGGCGCAGGTAACCTTGGGCAGCAGCAAAATTATTTTCCGTAAATGATATTTCGGCCATTTGCAGCAGTGCCTGCGGCTGATCTGGCCGCACCAGCAACGCCCGCTGGAAAAAATCCTTTGCCGCAGCAGAATCTCCGCCGCGAAGGGCACAAACCCCCGCGTTGGCCAGTGAACGTTCCGGCGTCTGGTAGAGCGGGTTCTGCACCGCTGTCAGCAGACGCTTGATGCCTTCAACCTCACGCTTGCGCTCGCACAGAAAGCCGCCGTAATTGTGGTTGATATCCGGATCGTTCGGACTTAGCTGCAATGCGCGGCTGAAGTTTTCCTCGGCGCGGCGGTCATCCTTCAGCGCCGCATAAATCAATCCGGCAACACCGTAAAGAGTCGCATAGCTCGGATCAGCCTGGCGTGCAATCGTTACCTCTTCGAGCGCGACACCGAGATTACCCAGTCCGAAATAGCCTCCGGCAAGTTCAGTATGTATGCGCGCACGGGCGCGGGCGTCGCTCTCATTGCCCGTGGTGTCGGAAGTGGGCTGCACGCCGCCGGCATTCATTTCCCCACCGGGCGATGCACAGCCCAACATGGCAGACAGCGTCACCACGAGTGCAGCCACGCCGCAGCCACGGACCATTGTCAATACACCCGTCATACCTGTTTCTCCTCAGTGCGACGCAGCACGCGCCTCGTTTTGTCGCGAACCTGCCCTGCCAGTTGACCACATGCGGCGTCTATCGTTTCACCGCGCGTCTTGCGCACCGTGGCAACCATTCCGGCCTGCTGCAACACGTCGCGAAACTCCGCAATTGCCGGTCCGCCAGAACGAGTGTAGCCGGAATTCGGGAACGGATTAAACGGTATCAGATTGATTTTGCAAGGCACCGGCTTCACTGTCTTGACCAGTTCGCGCGCCAGAGCCACGCTGTCGTTGACGCCGGCCAGCATCACATATTCAAAAGTCACAAAATCACGCGGCGCTTTCTCTATATATCGCACACACGCATCCAGCAGTTGACGAATCGGATACTTGCGGTTGATCGGCACCAGTTGGTCGCGTAACGCGTCATTGGGCGCGTGCAGCGAAACCGCCAGCGCCACCGGACAGGCGTCGCGCAGCCGATCCATCGCCGGCACCAGACCCGAAGTCGAGAGCGTCAGCCGCCGGCGGGAAATTCCGTAGGCATGATCATCGAGCATCAACTGCATTGCGGCAACCACATTGTCGAGGTTGGCCAGGGGTTCCCCCATGCCCATCATCACTACATTGGTGATCGGACGTTCCACACCCAGCGTCGCGGCAAGACTGCGACTGGCGTGCCACACCTGCCCGATGATTTCTGCGGTTGTCAGATTACGGTTGAATCCCTGCCGACCGGTGGAACAGAAAGTGCACTCCAGCGCGCAACCGGCCTGCGACGACACGCACAACGTTCCGCGGTAACGCTTGGGCTGGGTTGCGCCGTCAGCCGGCGCTTCATCATCAATGTCGCCTTCCGGGATGTACACCGCTTCGATGGCATTGCCCGTACCTACATCAAACAGCCATTTGCGGGTACCGTCCGGGGCAGTGGTATCGCGCAGTACCGGAGGTGCCGCAATCACTGCGCTGGCCGCCATCTGCTCGCGAAAGCCCCGCGAGACGTCGGTCATGAGGTCGAAATCAGCAACGCCCGACTGATGCATCCAGCGCATGATTTGCCGGGCGCGAAAAGGTTTCTCGCCCATGTCCGCACACAGCGTCTCGAACGCGTTGCGGTTCAATCCCAGCAGATTGTGCGACATGGGTTACCTGGCAGTCGCCCGCCGCTCAGCGCGTATAAACGTCGAGGGTGGGAAAAAAATAAGCGATTTCAACCGCTGCATTCTGCTGCGAATCCGATCCATGCACGGCATTCGCGTCGATGCTATCGGCAAAATCTGCACGTATCGTACCCTTGTCGGCCTTCTTGGGATCCGTTGCGCCCATCAGGTCGCGATTTTTCAGAATGGCATTGTCGCCTTCCAGCGCCTGGATCATCACCGGGCCCGAAATCATGAACGACACCAGGTCACCGAAGAAAGGACGATCCTTGTGCACCGCATAAAATCCTTCCGCCTGCTGACGCGAGAGATGCGTCATGCGTGCAGCAACAATCTTCAGACCGGCCTGCTCAAAGCGGGCGTAGATCTGACCAATTACGTTTTTCGCCACGGCATCCGGCTTGATGATCGAAAGCGTGCGTTCAACTGCCATGAAAATCCCCTAAATGCCAGAGTTAAGAATAACCGGGGAGGATAGCATGATAACGTCTTGAATAAAAGACGTTTACCGGCAAATTTGCCCTTACAACATCGGGCCGGAACAGATGTTCCGGCTCGAGGCAAAAACTCAGGCGACGGCGCCGCGGAATCGATACCGCTGCAACAAATAAATGGGAATACCGATTCCTAAGCCTATGAAATCACTGGTTCCACCGGGATGCAGCAGGTTCAATGCCCCGAAGAACAGTATGACCCTTAACGGCATCGCCAAGCGCCCGCCAAACCAGCCTTCGGTGGACCCGGCAAGGAACCAGACGCCGATGGCCGCGGAAACGGTGGCCTGAACAATACCCAGCCATGGGCCCTGCATCAACAACGCTGGCGAATAGAAAAACATGAACGGCACAATAAATGTCGCCAACCCCATTTTGAGCGCCGTCCACGAAGTTTTCCAGGGGTCCGCCTGTGCCATGCCGGCAGCCGCGAATGACGCCAGCGCTACCGGCGGCGTGATCGCTGAAACAACCGCAAAGTAAAACACGAACATGTGCGCAACCAGCACCGGAATCCCTATCTTGGTCAATCCGGGCGCGATCACCGCGGCAGCAATTGCGTAGGCAGCAGTCGTCGGCATGCCCATACCGAGCACCAGCGCAACCACCGCCGCAAACAACATCGCGGCGAGCTGGCTTGCTCCGGCGATCCCGAGTATCAGTTCGGAGAAGCGGCCACCGATACCGGTCAGTGCGATCACGCCAACAATGATGCCCGCGCAGGCACACACTGCGACCAATTGCACCGTGTCTCTCGCCGCGAGATTCAATGCCTCGAGAGTACGCCGCCCGCCGAACAGCACCACCGGAACGCCGACCAGAACTGCGATAAAGCCCCAGACCACGTATTGGCCAAAATCTTTAAGCAGTGGAACTCCATACTGGAACCCGACAGTCATCAGGGCACCCGCGCCTGCCAACGCAGCGAAGCGAACGAGCAGTGCCGCCATCACCGTCGGCGCTGATCGCAGATCCTCAACACCATCCGCACTGGTCATGTCATTGAAAGCACGTGACAACCATCCCGCAAACAACGCTGCCATGATTCCAAGACCACCGGCGCGGAATGGCGAATAGCCCTCCAGCAACGCCCAGACGAACACAATCAGCGGTGAGAACAGATACAACCGCGTCAGCATCAGTTTTATCGGCGGCAGCTCGCTGCGCGAGACACCTTTCAAACCAAGCCGGATGGCATGTAAATCCACATGGATCCAGCACGCGATGTAAAACAACAAGGCAGGAATCACTGCAGCCAGTGCAATCTGGCCATAAGGAATGCCAGTAATTTCCGCCATCAGGAACGCCCCGGCACCGAGCACCGGTGGCGTGATCTGACCACCTGTGGACGACGTGGCTTCGATCGCCGCTGCGGTTGAGCGGTCATAACCGACCTTGCGCATCATCGGAATGGTCACCATGCCCGAAGCCACCACATTCGCCACCGCGGATCCCGAGATCGAGCCGAACATGATGCCCGAAGCCACTGCCGCCTTGGCCGGCCCGCCACGCGCCCAGCCGAACAGCGCATTACACAAATCGTTGATGTAGTCGCCGACTTTCGAAACCTGCAAGAAGGCGGCAAAGGTTACAAACAAGATGATGTACGACGAAGATACCTGCGTAGTCACGCCAAAAATACCGTACTCACTGTAGATGTAGGTGAAGAAACGGTCGGGAGCGAAACCCTTGTGCTTAAGTACGCCGGGCATCCACTGCCCGACAAACGCGTAGAGGATGAAAATGCCGGCAATGATCGGCAACGCTAGGCCCGAAGTGCGGCGTGCGAACTCCAGCACCAGCAGGGTACCAAGCAAGCCGAAAATCACATCACCAGTGGTGAACTGGGCGCCCGCACGAAACAGCAGTCCGTCCAATTCAATCGTGATGTATACCGCGCAGGCAATGGATGCAAGCACCATCAGCCAGTCGTACCACGGCACACCTTTGGCCGCGCGCTTGAATGGCGCATAGAGTATGAATCCAAGGGCGCCGCCCCAGCCCACGTGAATGGCGCGAAACAGCAACGGCTCGAGTGAGTAGACGTTGAGCACATAGAGATGGAAGACGGTGAAACCAATGCACAGCACCGCCAGCAGCATGCCCTCCCAGCGACGCAATATGCGCTTGTTGCCGCTGAATTCCTCGTCTGCCATGGGCGGGCTCACCACCTCGTCCATCCCGATATCCTGTATTTTCTGTTCGCTCACTTAAGATTTCTCCAGACAAAACAAAACCGCACTGGGCCGAAGCACACAGTGCGGTTTCTTTACGACAAACTGATCAACCCTTGTATTCAGGCGGAATCAGGTTTTTGGGTACATTAATGCCTTTTTCCTTGAAATACTTGATGGCACCAGGATGGAACGGCAGGAAACCGTTGCGGTTCCAGTTCTCCAGCAGCGTTTCCTTGGCTGCCGCATGCCCTTTGACCATCTGCGGGTTGTTTTCCATGACAGCCTTGACGACCGCATATACGAGGTCATCTGCAACGTCTTTGTTGGCGATGGCAAAATTGTAGAGACCGATCGTCTTGTGATCCTCAGTCTGTTGCTTGTAGGTACCTTTGGGGATCAGCGAGTCGGACAATTCGGGCAGCGCGGCCTTGATCTTCTTGATCTCGTCCGCAGTAAACGTGAAGAAACGAACCTTGTTGGTGGTTTCAAGCTCCGAAAAGGCGGCAATCGGCACACCGGCACAGAACGGGAACGCATCGATCAGGCCGTCCTGCAGATTGGAGGCCATGTCCGAGGCTTGTCCGTTACGAACCGTGGTATCGATATTGAGCGCCTTGAAGAACAGCGGAAAATAAGTCCCGCAGGTGCCGGCGCGAGGACCTACACCGGATTTCTTGCCGGCAAGGTCAGCGACCGACTTGACGCCTGATTTCTCCAGCGCGATGAAATGAAACGGCGTGTCGTACATCGGGAACATCGCGCGGATGTTGCTGTACTTCTTGCCCTTGGTCCATTCGCCCTTGCCTTCCCAGGCCTGCAGCGCAACACCCATGGTCGCCATGCCAAAGTCGATCTGCTTGGAATCCGTAAGGATGATGTTCTGGTTCGGACCCTGGGTCTGTTGTGTGCTGATTGTGGTGCCGATTTTTTCATTGACCAGGCTCGCCCAAACCTGCCCGTACACAAAATACGTACCACCCACCGATGCCGTTCCGAGCGTCAGTGTGGTCGGCCACTTCGGATTTGGTTGTGCAGCATGCACTCCCGACGCCAAAGCCAGACCTGTGACAGCCGCCAGCGCCAGCCGCATCGCATTTGCAATTCTCATGATCTTCCTCAAAATTGAACGTTAATTTCTGGACGCCCGCATGCGATGCAAGGGACGTTATTTGCAGCCAATCCGCTACCTCTATATTTACTACCTACAGACAATCGGCGGCAGGGTAGCAAAGCCCCCAATATTTAGCAATCTTGGAATGTCCCGCCTGGAGGCCTCTTCTCACCATGCTTACCCTCCTTGCCGCCTGCCAAGCGACGCTATATCGCCAAACCGGGGGAAATCGATCCAGCAGCCTGCTCAGTCAGGTGCCCAGACCGGCAGCAGACCGGCCGCGCCACGGGCCGGCTGAAACTTCACATCTATCCCCAGGCCGGGAACGGCCGCGAGTTCGCCGTCTAGGTAAAGAAAAGGCAGGCGGTCCCGGATCCATGGCGGCAATGCCGCCTCCTGCAGCAAATTACGCACGGTGCGCTGTCGTCCACCGGCACTCAGCCGCAGCGTCTCGCTGCCGCGGCGCACGCGCACTACCAGCGGCGCCGCACGCAGTTTGTGCGCGTCGATACCCGCGCCCTTACGCCGTGCCAGCCGCAACGAGCCCCCCAGTTGCGGCAGGCGCAGCGTACCGCGGCCATCCCAGGTGAGTTCGAACGGCAGTTCCAGCCGCGGCAAAGACCGGACAATGTGCAGTGCATCGCGAAACCGCCGCAATTCGACACCGCCACCCACATCAACGCAGACCCGCGCATCGCGCCGCGCGGTGGTCGCCTGGCGCAACAATTCGTCGAGGCGGTCGGCGTCGGGCATGGCCACACCCTGGCTGCGCAGAAAATAACGCAGTGCATTGCGCGCCCGAGGTGCAGACAGCGTCGCCAGCAATCCCAGCGGCAGAAAACCGGTCTTGCTGCCGGCACCCAGATCCTGAGCGGCCAGCACATCCAGCAAAGCCGAAGCTTCCGCCTGATGGCGCGCCGCACGCGCCAGCGTGGCATCTGCCCCCGGCGCCTTTGCAATCAGCAACGGCATCACGTCATGACGCAGAAAATTGCGCAAGTACGCGCGATCGCTATTGCTCTCGTCCTCCACCCAGCGTACTCGATGGGTACGCGCATAGGCGGCAATTTCCGCACGCGGCACATCGAGCAGCGGTCGCAACACAGCAGGCATGCCCCCTGTCGCCGTTTTCAGTTCAGGCATCGCCGCCAGCCCCCGCGGCCCCGCACCCCTTAACAACTGCAGCAATACGGTCTCCGCCTGATCATCGCGATTGTGTGCCAATACCACCAGTTCAGTGCCGCAACTGGCAAAGACGCCGTAACGCGCAGCGCGCGCAGCAGCTTCGGTACTGTTGCCGCGTTCAACGTTAACAACCGCAGTTTGCAAGGGCACACCCAGCCGGCGGCAGAGGCGGCTGCAAAATGCGGCCCAGCGAGGAGCCTCTGGACTGATCTGATGATTGATGTGCACGGCCGTCAAGTGCGGCCACCGCAGTTCGCGCACGAGCACGTGCAGCAGTACCACGGAATCGATACCTCCGCTCAATCCGATCAGCAGGCGGGTACCGCTGCGCACCTGCCGGCGCAGTACAGCGTCCACCTGCGCCGCGAGCGTGCTTCTCACCGCTGCAGCAGCCACCGCCGGTCCCGACGCAGGGCGCGGGATCGCTTCAGCGGCTCGCTGTTTCCTTGAACTGGCCATAACCCATCAGCCGTTCAAACCGGGATTCGGTCAGCTTATCGACTGGCGTATCGCGCAACTGGCGCCAACTCTCCTGCAACGCTTTTTTCAGCGACTGCATCATCGTCTCGTGGTCGCGATGCGCACCACCCAGCGGTTCAGCGACGATTTTGTCGATGAGGCCCAGAGCCTTCAGCCGGTTGGCAGTAATGCCCAGGGTCTCCGCCGCATCCGCCGCGCGCTCGGCGCTTTTCCACAGTATCGAAGCACAACCCTCAGGCGATATCACTGAATAAGTCGAATACTGCAGCATCAGGGTCACGTCGCCGACCGCGATCGCCAGCGCGCCGCCGGAACCGCCCTCGCCGATTACCGTGCAAATCACCGGTGTCTTCAGTGCGGCCATGGCATAGAGGTTGCGCCCGATGGCTTCCGACTGCCCGCGTTCTTCAGCGCCGACGCCGGGATAGGCGCCCGGCGTGTCGATGAACGTAAACACCGGCACGGCAAATTTCTCCGCGAGCTTCATCAGCCGCAGCGCCTTGCGGTAACCCTCAGGCCGCGGCATGCCGAAATTGCGGTAAATCTTGTCTTTGGTGTCGCGTCCTTTCTGGTGTCCGATCACCACCGCAGTCTGGCCGCCAAAACGCGCCAGACCGCCGACTATCGCCGCATCATCCGCATAGACACGGTCACCGTGCATTTCCTCGAAATCGGTGAACAGGGCGCTGATGTAATCAAGGGTGTACGGCCGCTGCGGATGGCGCGCAACCTGCGCGATCTGCCACGAATTCAGCTTCGCGTAGATGTCCTTGGTCAGCGTCTGACTCTTCTTCCGTAACCGAGCGATTTCTTCCGAGATATCCAGCGCCGAATCATCCTGCACATAGCGCAGCTCTTCGATCTTGGTTTCAAGATCGGCGATGGGCTGCTCAAAGTCTAGGAATGTCGTTTTCATGGGCTGAAATGATACAGGACGCAAGGATGTATGCGCGAAAGAAGAATTCATGGAATTGCTGTGACCAAGCACTCATAACCGAGCCATACACCGAATACTAGCCCCGCTATACGCAGTTATTATTC
>JBBKXO010000053.1:0-5100 GCA_037969525.1 Burkholderiales bacterium
GTTGTTGGGATTATTGGGGCCGTTGGGGCTGTTGGGGTTTCTGCCTTGCGGGCGTCCGCCACCAGGTTGTTGCTGGCGGCCGGAGCCGCCGTTGTTCTGACGTTGATGCGTCATCCGCGATTGCGGATCCGGCGCACCGGGCCGGTTGCCAGAGGCAAGTGCAATCTCGAGCTCATTGAGCTCGTCCCACTCTTCGTCAGTGCGGTTGCGATCAGGAATCGCCAGCAATTCCTGCATGCGGGCGCGCGGGGATGGAGGTTGTGAATCATTCATGCCCTGCATTATCGCACTGTACGGGGCATCTTTCCAAGGAAACAACAAGTTAGGCGGCGGGGCCGGTTCTGCCGTGACGCTACCCCCCGCACCGCACAAAACCAGGGGTTTCCCTTCTAATTCAGGGCCTGGAGCACGAGTGCATGCAGCAGTTGCCGGTGGTAATAACGAATTGCCCCCGGGGCATGGGCCATGAATACCACCACCAGTTGCTCTGCAGGATCCACCCAGAAATATGTACCCGTGGAACCCGCCCAGTGGAACTCCCCGGGCGTGCTCGGCATACCGCCGCGACCTGCACTGCGGCGCACAGCCACACCCAGGCCAAAACCATAACCACGGATATTCGGATAATCGTTGAGTTTGCTGAGATCAACTTCCGGTCCCAGGTGGTCGGAAACCATGTACTCGACACTTTTTCTCGACAGGATACGCACACCATCGAGCTCGCCACCGTTCAGAAGCATTTGCGCGAAGCGCAGGTAATCGGCGGCCGTCGATACCGCGCAACCACCGCCGCAGTCGAACTTGTGCGGCGTGGTCCCGTCGCGCAGGGACTGCGGTTCCCGGGTAACCGGATCGATAGGCAATGCCTTCGCATAACGATGAACTTTCGCAGGCGGCACGGTGAACACGGTGTCGTGCATACCCAAGGGCTTGAACAAACGCTCATCAAGATAGCGCGCCAGCGGCATGCCGGAAACCGCTTCGATGACCAGCCCCAGCACGTCGAGTCCAAGGCTGTACTCCCACATCGAGCCCGGCTGATAATGCAGTGGCAGCGCAGCAATCTGGTCCAGGAATTCAGCGCCGCTCCATTGCGTGGATGCCGCATCCGACGACACGGGATAACGCTGGTATAGCGGCTTATTCCCGCGGCCATAGCTCAACCCCGCGGTGTGGCGCATCAAATCTTCTATGGTCATCTGGCGGTTCGCTGCAACGGTGGGCGCACCGACACTGCCGTCGCATTGCGGCGGATTGACCTGCATGTGTGCAAGCTGCGGCAGGTACCTGGCGACAGCCTCATTGACGGCAAGCTGGCCTTCCTCGCACAACATTAACGCGCCCACTGTCACCAGCGGCTTGGTCATGGACGCGATGCTGAACATCGCGTCTACAGGCATCCTGGTGCCCGCCACCGGATCGATGCAACCAAAAGTTTCCTCGTAGCCAAGCTGACCGCGGCGCGCAATCAATAGCACCGCACCAGGCAGTGCTCCGGCGGTAATCTCCGCGTTGATTGCAGCGGCGATGCGCGGCAGACGTTCCTCTGCAAAACCCAGGGTCTGCGGTACTGCCGGCGGTAGTGGAGTGCGCGGCTGAAGTGATTCGGGCCTATTCAATCGCACCTCCTGTCAGTAATGCGGCGGAACTTCATGGGCGGAATCACCCGGCTCTGCCGGCTGGTTGCGCTGCATTTGCAGGCGCAGATCACGCACCTGGTGTTCGAGCGCGGCTATCTGCTGCTGCTGGCGCACAACAGTGCGATTCAATTCCTCGAGCAGATCTTCATTGAAGCTCAGCTTGATTTCGAGTTCCGACAAACGCGATTCCATGACTGCTCCGCCTAGGACTTCGCCAACACCAGGACTTTGACGCCGAGACACTCCACGGACTGACCGGCACGAATTTTTGCTGTCTTGCGACTCTCCGGTTGCCCATCAACCCTGACCTCGCCGGCAGCCACCATGTGCTTGCCCTGTCCGCCACTGTCGGCAATGCCGGCAAGCTTGAGCAGGTCGCACAGTCGCACATGCTCATCTTTCAGTCTAAATTCACGGTTTTCCACACGACTCCTGATGATCCGGTCCGGCAGCAGATGATGCATCCATGATACTGGAACACGGAAGCTAGGGAACCATGCGCCATCGCTGCGTTCAAAATCATGACGACCATCCCTCTTACACGATCTTGATATAGAGCCCTTTATGCCAGTAAAAGCGTATGTACTCGGAATTGTTTTGGTCCTGCAGGCCGCAGGCTGTACTGCTGGCAGCACCGGGCCGTCACCCGGAGCGCTGCCGGGCGACGCTGTCGTCATAAAGCAACGCCCCGTTGCTGTCGCGCAGGTTGCAGCAGAGCCGGCACCAGGCACTGCGGCGCCCGAAACACAACTGGTTACACCGCCCGAACAACTCCCGGAATTACCACTGCCCACGACCAGGCAGGAGGTGCCGGTTGCCGCGGACCCGCCGGAGCGCGCCGAGGCTCCGGCCACGCCGTCAAAAAGTAACATCCCGCCCGCCGCCAAGGTCCCGCCCAAAACTGCGCCGGCAGCAGCGCCGCCAGTACGCACTGAGTCGCCTCGGTCCATTGTTGCGGCACCGGCGCGCGCTGAACCGCAGGGCCTGCCGTCATTGGCCCTGGCTACACTGGAACAGCGTCTCAAGGAAACCAATGCCATCGGCGTTTTCACCAAACTTGCGCTGAAAAACCAGGTAGATGACCTGATCAGCCAATTCAAGGCCCATTACGACGGCAGCCGGAAGGCGTCTCTTCCCCAACTGCGACAGTCCTTTGATCAACTGCTGCTCAAGGTGCATGAGTTGCTGAAGAATGGCGATCCGCCTCTGGCTGACACCATCATGAATTCCCGCGAGTCGATCTGGACCGTACTCACTGATCCGGTCAAATTTGCGAAACTATAATTCCGCGAAAGGATATTTTATGAATTTCCAATTACAAGGCCGTGCCGTGATCACGGCCCTTATATTAAGCGCCAGCGCAGCATCAGCCGCAGACAACGGTTCGCTGGCCAAGGACTTGACGGCGACGTTATCGCTGCTGGGTCTGCCGTGCGGTCAGGTGGTCAGTGTCGTGACTCAGGGCAACCGCGATTACCTTGCGACCTGCAGCGACAAGAACCGCTACCGGGTTTATGTCAACGCACAGGGCCGGGTCACTGCAGATAAACGCTGAGCACAACCGGTGAAATTTGCCCGCGGTTACTCCCGGGCAACCACGGAGCGCTGCATGATCACCGTATCGAGCCAGCGTCCGAATTTGAGTCCGACATTGCGTAACGTGCCCGCCTCCCGGAACCCGAGCGCACGGCGCAACCCGATCGAGGCACCATTGCCGCTGTCACCGATGATCGCCACCAGTTCACGGTATCCGGCGGCAGCCGAGTACTCGATTACCCCCGCCAGCAGCAACCTGCCCGCACCGAGTCCGGCCATTTGCGGATCAACATAGACGGAATCTTCGGCGGTATGCCGGTATGCAGTACGCGTACGGTAACGACCGGCGTAGGCATAGCCGATGACTGCGCCGTCGCGCTCGGCGACCAGGTACGGCAACCCAGCCTCAAGCACGGCAATGCGCCGCCGCCGCAACTCGGCAAGATCCGGTGCAACTTCCTCAAACGAAGCCGCGCCATGCAACACGTGATGCTTGTAAATTTCTTGCACACGCGCTATGTCGCATGCCCCGGCCGGCCTGACAATGATGTTCATCTGCGCTCCTGATGACAGGTTCAGAGGGTGGACGCTGCCACGGGGATCGCCGTGGCAGCGCAGTTTCCACGTTATCATTGCGCTGACAACACCGCCACGAAATGAAATCCACCATGTCGACTACCAATCAGAACCTGACCCCGCCTCTTTCATCGGCCGACCGTGCTGCGCCGCAGTTGACCAGCCCTGCTGCACCGTCCGCGCTGCGCCTGATGCTGGCACTTGAGGACTTCGAGAAGCCCGCGCGGCGCTATATTCCGCGGCCGATTTACGGTTATGTATCCGGCGGCGTCGAGCGCAACATGTCGCTCGATTGGAACCGATCGGTGTTCGACGATCTGGCGCTGGTACCGCGCATGCTGGTCAACGTATCCCAGCGCACCCAGAAAACCGTATTGTTCGGCCAGAGCTACGCCGCACCATTCGGTATCGCGCCCATGGGCGGCACATCGCTCGCTTCGTTCCGCGGCGACCTGGTGCTCGCACGCGCCGGTGCCGCTGAAAATGTGCCGATGATACTCAGCGGAGCCTCGCTGACGCCATTGGAGAAAGTGCGGGAAGCCGGCGGCCGCACCACCTGGTTCCAGGCTTACCTGCCGGGGGATACCCAGGCAATTACCGAACTGGTCGAGCGTGTAGCGCTGGCCGGTTACGACACGCTGGTGCTGACCGTCGATATTCCCGTAGGCGCGAATCGTGAAAACAACGTGCGCAACGGCTACAACACGCCGTTGCGGCCGAGCCTGCGTCTCGCCTGGGATTGCCTGATGCGGCCGCGCTGGCTCGTTGGCACCGCGTTGCGCACCTATTTCACACAAGGCATGCCCCACTTCGAAAACATGGGCAAGCGTACGCCATTGGTTTCGCATACTGCCGTACGCGAACGTGCGCAGCGCGACCACCTGAACTGGGAACATGTCGCACTGATGCGGCGGCTGTGGAAAGGCAAGCTGATCATCAAGGGCATACTCGACAAGGCTGATGTACCCATCGCCCGCGACAACGGCGTCGACGGCATCATTGTTTCCAACCACGGCGGACGGCAACTCGACAGCGCCACTGCGCCACTGCGGGTATTGCCGGGCATAGTGGCTGCAGCCGGTGACATGCCCATCATGATGGACAGCGGCATTCGTCGCGGCACCGATGTGCTGAAAGCGCTGGCACTGGGCGCGAAGTTTGTATTCATCGGCCGCCCCATGCTTTATGCCGCGGCGGTTGCCGGTGAAACCGGCGTTCGTCACGCCATCAAATTGCTGCGCGACGAAGTCGACCGCGATATGGCACTACTCGGCATCAATAACCTCGGCGAAATGACACGCGGGCGGCTGATGGACGCGCGCGGCTTTGACGGGGTAAGCTTTACGCA
>JBBKXO010000054.1:0-9990 GCA_037969525.1 Burkholderiales bacterium
GACATCCGGCGTCGCGCCGGCAGGCACTGACAGGATCACACGGATCGGTTTGTCAGGCCACGCCTGCGCGAGGGCTGGCGGCGCCACCAGCATCAACGTGATGACAGACCACAATCCGGGCATTATTTTTTTCATGTTGCAGCTTCTCCATCCAGGGTTACGCATGGTAATGCCTAATTCGTAACCGGTAAAATGATTGCTGCCGGCGCAAGCCGCCGGACCCCATATCAACTATCCAAAATGGAATCAGGGAGGCAGTGTATGGCCCAAACAGGAATGACCAAGGAACTCAAGGGCAAAGTGGCGCTGGTCACCGGTGCGGCGCGCAACATCGGGCGCGCCATTGCGCTGGCACTGGCGGAAGCCGGCGCCACAGTCGCCGTCAACGCCCGCACGGCGAAAGAGGACGCGGAAGCCGTGGCGCAGGAGATCCGCACTGCGGGTGGTCAAGCCGGGGTTTTCATGGCCGACATCTCCGACCCCGCCGCCGTCGAGGCCATGGTCGGCGGCATCGTCAAACAATTCGGCAAAGTCGACATCCTGGTGCTCAACGCATCGATTCGCAAGGAAACCGCCTTCATCGACATGAGCTTCGAGGAATGGCGCAGCCTGCTGTCGATCACGCTCGACGGCTCTTTCCACTGCACCAAGGCCTGCCTGCCGTCGATGATCGCGGCGGGGGGCGGCAGCATCGTCACTCTCGGCGGCATGACCGCGCTGTCGGGTGCGAAACGACGGGTACACGGTTCGGTCGGCAAGCACGGCCTGTGGGGCATGACCCGCGCGCTGGCCAAGGAACTTGGCGAACACCACATCAACGTCAACTGCGTGGCGCCGGGCCAGATGAACACCGCGCGCGCCGCGGGTCGGACTGAACGCGCCCCGGCCTCCAATGTGCCGATGGGCCGGCGCTCGGAACCGGAGGAAGTCGCCGCGATGGTGCGCTATCTGTGCACGCCGGCTGCCGCGATGGTCAGCGGGCAGTTGATTTACGTCGACGGCGGGCAGCAGATGTTTTAGAACCTACTGCGCGACGCGATGGCTGCGTCGCGCGGTGCTCGGAGCCTCGCCTATCTATTCGATATGTCTCGGCTCCTGCGCGCCGTGCTCCTTGCCCTCACGCCGCTCGCTACGGTTCTTCAGCAACTCCCCGACCCCGAATTCCCCGGTCTCAGGCAGCCGCGTCTTCATGCATGAACTGCAACCGCGCGAGATGCGCATAAAGGCCATCGGCGCGCAATAGTTCATCATGCGTACCCGTGGAATGCAGATGGCCGCGGTCGAGCACCAGGATGCGGTCAGCATTGCGCACAGTCGCCAGCCGGTGCGCGATCACCAGCGTAGTGCGGCCGCGGGCGAGATCCTCCAGCGCTGCGGCGACCTGGCGCTCGCTTTCCGCATCCAGCGAACTGGTCGCCTCATCGAGCAGCAGGATCGGCCGGTCGGCAAGCAGCGCCCGGGCAATCGACAGGCGCTGGCGCTGGCCGCCGGAGAGCTTGATGCCGCGTTCGCCCAAATCGGTGTCAAAGCCCTGGGGCAGGCGTTCAATGAATTCCACGGCATGCGCCGCGGTGCAGGCCGCGTGCACTTCGTGCAGGGTCGCGTCGGGTCGGCCAAAGCGTACGTTCTCGCTGACGCTGGCGGCAAAAATCACCGGGTCCTGCGACACCAGCGCTATCGCACGGCGCAGTGCCAGCGGATCGCAGTGGCGTATGTCGGCGCCATCGATCAGGATGCGCCCCGCCTGCGTATCGTAGAACCGGAGCAGCAGCGCAAAAATCGTGGTCTTGCCGGCACCGGAAGGCCCGACCAGCGCCACGCGCTCTCCGGGATGCACGTCGAATGACAGCTTCGTCAGCGCCGCGGCATCGGGCCGCGTCGGATAGGCGAAAGTCACGCCATCAAAACGGATCGCCCCCCTGACCTTGGCCGGCAGTTCGATGCGCGGCTCGGCGATCACCAGGTCCGACCGCCGGTCCAGCAGTTCCGTCAGGCGCTCGGTGGCGCCGGCGGCACGCTGGATTTCCCCCCAGATTTCCGACACCGTCCCCGCGCCGCTGGCGACGATGCCGGCGTAGAACACGAACGCCGAGAGTTCGCCTGCGGTCAGGGTGCCGGCCAGCACATCATGCCCGCCGATCCACAGAATGACGCCCACCGCACAAAACGCAATCAACATGACCGAAGCGATCAGCCAGGCCTTGAGACGGATACGGTCCACACCCGCCCTGTAAGCCGATTCCGTAGTGGCTTCAAACGCGCTGCGTGTGCGCGCCTCGTGGCCGTAAGCCTGTACCGTGCGGATTTCGTGCATGGCCTCGTCGACATGCGATGACACTTCCGCAACACGATCCTGATTGGCCCGCGACAAACGGCGTACGCGGCGCCCCACCAGCAATATCGGTATCAGTGTCGCCGGAACGCCCAGCACGATCAGCGCCGCCAGCTTGATGCTGGTGGTGAACAGCAACACCAGCGCGCCGAGCATCATCAGACCATTGCGCAGAAACATCGACAGACCAAAACCGATGACCTGCCGCAACTGTTCACTGTCGTTGGTCAGACGCGAGACGATCTCGCCGGTCCGTGTCGCATCGAAAAACGCCGGCGACAGCGTCAGCACATGCGCAAATGTCGCGCGCCGCAGATCGGCAATCACCCGCTCGCCGACGGACATCATCAGATAGAAACGGGTAAAGGTTGCCACGGACAGCACCACCGCCACTGCGATGATGCCGGCCAGCGCGGTGTTGAGCATCGCCGAATTGCCGCTGCCGAATCCGGCATCGATGACCAAACGCAGACCCTGCCCCAGCGCCAGCACGCAGGCCGACGCCACCACCAGTGCGGTCAGCGCGACTGCAACGCGCCAGCGGTACGGTGCCAGGAACTTCAAAAGGCGCAGATATTGTGCGGGATTGCCTTGGGCGGCGGGAGCAGCGATGTTAGTGTCAGCCATCGGGCTATCGTATCATTCCACCCCCTGTAGCCGCATGAACATCTGCTGCGTGAACTTTGCAATGCTGGTACTGCCGAAAGTCCAGTCCCGGTGCGCACCGGTGTCTTGAAGAGAGATCAAAAATGCACAAACGTAATATCTATATCGGGCTGGGGCTGCTGATTGCCGCCGCTATCGTGGCGTTTTTCGTCTGGGATCGACACCAGACCAGCCAGTTGCAGAACGCCACGCTGTCGCAAATCGGCGGCGCCACCCGCGCCCTGCGCGCAGCCATGGCACCCGCCGCCAATGCCCACGCCATTTCTGCCAGCGCCGTGCAGGTTGATCAGGACCTGACCGCACTGCGCCATTCCGGCACCACCCGCATCCGGGCGCTGGCTGCGGGTGCCGACGGCTATCTGGTGACGGCGCGCGAAGTACTGCGCCGGCAGGCCGCAATGCGGGAACTACGCAGCCGGATCGCCGCAGAAATCGTTGCTTTCCGCGACCACCTGGCCCGCAATCGCAGCGCCGCAAACTGGACCGCTGAAGCCGTGCGCCTGAAAAATCAGCTGGAACAGAATTTCCGCGAACACCAGCGCACTGTCGAGGCGCACACCAGAATTGCTGACAGCTTCCCGGATGCACGCAAGGCACTGGCAGCCCTGGTGGCAGAAGACCAGCTAATCGGAGTGACTGAAATCAGCGCATTGCGCGAGGCCGCGCTGGCTGCCGCAAAAACGCTGGCCACCGAAATGGAAACGCTGCGCGGACCTGCGCCACGCTGATTGAGCGGCGGCAGTCTGCGCCATCAGCGCGCAGAATGTTTGCCGAGAAATTCCGTTATCGCCTTGTTGAACACCTCAGGCTGCTCGACGTTCGACAAATGCGCTGCGGACGGAATGATCAGCAGATCCGAGCCCCGCAGGTTGGCGTGAATCTGTCGCGCCATTTCGGGCGGCGTGCCGTGATCCTGGTCGCCGACGATCACCAGCGCCGGACAGTCAATTTCCTTGAGCCGGTCGAGCACGTCAATTTTGGCGATGGCTTCACAGCAACCTGCAAAACCGGCGACCGGCGTGTTGCGAATATCGTTGCCGATGCGCGCCATGACATCCGGATGCGCCTTGCGATAGGGCTCGGTGAACCAGCGGCCCAGAGTCCCCTCGACCAGCGGGTCCATGCCTTTTTCACGGGCGATCGTGATGCGTTCGCCCCACATTTGTTCGGCATTCGGCGGCCGGCGGCTGGTGGTATCGGCCAGCACCATGCTCTGGAACACGCCGGGATATTTCAGCGCGTAGGTTTCACCGATCATGCCGCCCATCGACAGGCCCGCCCAGTGCGTACGCTTGATGCCCAGCTCAGCGAACAGGCCATGCACGTCGTCCGCCATCTGCTCCAGCGTATAGGCGCCTTTGGGTGCGCTGCTCGCGCCGTGGCCGCGCGTATCAAATCGCAACACCTTGTAGTGTTTGGTCAATACCTGCATCTGTGGATCCCACATCGACAGATTGCAGGCCAGCGAGTGGGACATCGTCAGCCACGGGCCGTCGCCTTCGATGACGCAATTCAGTTCTATGCCGTTGGTCTTGATTCTCATGGTCAGCTCCCGATTATTGCGCCTTGATGTTGCCGGCCTTGGCCAGCCTGGTGAACGTCGCGATGTCCGCAGCGATGACCTTGTCGAATTCAGCGGGCGTCGTCGGTGCGGGATCGAGACCGATCGGCGCCCAGCGCTTCTTCACCTCGGCGTCCCCGAGGATGCGCGTGATTTCACGATTCAATGTATTGATCAGCGGCCGCGGCGTCTTGCTGGTAGTCAGCAGGCCAAACCACAGGATGGAGTCATAACCCGGCACGCCGCCTTCGGCTATGGTCGGAACGTCCGGCAGCAGAGCATCGCGTTTCAGCGACGACACCCCCAGGCCGATCAGCCGGCCTTCGCGGACCAGACCTACCGCCCTGGCGATCGTCGAAATGAAAAAATGCACACGACCGGTCATCGCTTCGGTCATGGCCTCGGGTATGCCTTTGAACGGAATATGCACCGCATCAATCTTGGCCATGCTTTTCAGCAGTTCTCCGGCGAAATGGGTGCCGCTGCCGGTACCGGCTGACGAGAAGTTGAGCTGCCCCGGTTTGGCGCGTGCCGCTGCCAGCAAATCCTTCAGATTTTTGTATCCGACGCCAGGCGCCGCCACCAGCACATACTTCGATACGGCAGTCAGCGTAATGCCCGCGAGGTCGCGACGGGGATCGTACGGCAGTTTGTCGTAGATCGCCGGCGCCACCGCATGCGCAGAAGACACCGACAGCAGCGTATAACCGTCGGGGTTTGCATTCGCCGCCAGGTTGGCGGCTATCGTGCCGCCGGCGCCCGGACGGTTGTCGACGACCACCTGCTGCTTGAATTCTTCAGTCAGTTTCTGCGCGATGTAACGCGCAGTGATGTCCGGCCCGCCACCCGGTGTGAAACCGATCAGTATGCGTATCGGCTTGGTCGGATATTCGCCTTCGGGTGCAGCGTTTTTCTGCGCCGCATGCGCGGGGGCCAGCAACGCAATCCACGCCGCAACGGCAAGACCTGTCGACAACTTCATGATTCCTCCGGGGGTAATGCACTGAAATATGCGGCGTGAACTATACCAGCAGCTGAAGCTTCGCCACAGCATGTGGACCGCCTCGTGGAATGGTCGCAAGGCCCGGCGTTCCCCGCTATGCTTGAGCCTCTAAGCCCTGCATGGAAAATCCGCATGACCACCACTACTGAACTCGCCGGCCAGGTCGCCCTGGTCACCGGTGCCGCAAAGAATATCGGCCGCGCCATTGCACTGGAACTCGCCGCCGCGGGCGCCAAGGTCGCCATCAACACCCGCGCCTCCAAAGCCGAAGCCGACGCAGTGGCAGAGGAAATCCGCGCAGCCGGCGGCACCGCAGCGGTGTACCTGGCCGACATCGCCGATGCCGGCGCAGTACAGAAAATGTGCGCCGCAGTGCAAGCCGAACTCGGCCCTGTCAACATCCTGGTACTCAATGCTTCGGTGCGGCGCGAAATTCCATTCACTGAAATGACTTTCGAGGAATGGCGGCAGGTGATGTCCATATCACTCGACGGCTCGTTTCATTGCGTGAAGGCCGTGCTGCCCGGCATGATCGCTGCCGGTGGCGGCAACATCATCACGCTCGCCGGCGACTCTGCATTGAACGGTGCCGTCGGCAAGGTCCACAGCTCATCGGCGAAGAGCGGACTCGCCGGCATGTCCCGCGCACTCGCACGCGAGCTTGGCCCCAAAAACGTCCGCGTCAACTGCATCTCGCCCGGCCACTTCGACACCACGCGACCGGCGTACCGCGAAGCACGCCCGCCCACGCACGGCAACATTCCGCTCGGCAGGTTGGGCAATACACACGAGATTGCTGCGACGGTGCGTTTTCTGTGTGGTTCCGGCAGCGGATTCATCACCGGGCAGACCATTCACGTCAATGGCGGACAATGGATGTATTAACAAAATATTCAATAAAATCAATTACTTATAATTTTATCTCCACGGAGCTCCTCCACATGCCCACCGCCCCCGAACGCCTGCCTGCCATACCACCCGAGCAATGGACTGAAGAACAGAAAAAAGTTGCCGCCACGATCGCCGCCGGCCCACGCGGTCAAATACGCGGGCCTTTTCTGGCGCTGCTGCGCAGCCCCGGCCTCGCCCACACCGTGCAGCAGGTCGGCGAGTACCTGCGTTTTCATTCCCCACTGGACCGCCGCATCGCGGAAATGGCGACATTGATGGCAGCACGCCACTGGACACAGCAGTACGAATGGCAGTCGCACCACACGCATGCGATGAAAGCGGGCCTCAGTCCGGCGATTGCCGCAGCCATCGCCGATGGCCGTCGCCCCACCGGCATGGCGAACGATGAAGAAACGCTGTACGACATGCTGACCGAAGCGCTGCACAACCAGAGCGTGTGCGACGTGACTTATGAGCGCGCGGTAAAAACATTCGGTGAACAGGGCGTGATTGAATTGATTGCAGTCGCCGGTTATTACGCGATGCTGGCGATGGTGCTCAACGTTGCGCGCAAGGCCTTGCCGCCCGGCAAGGAAGCCATGCTGCCCTGGTTCCCCAACTGAACCGGCCGCTTTCCTCCGTGTTCCTGCTGCTGGCACTGCTGGCGGGCCATGCTTTTGCCTCGATGGCGGTGCTGGTGCTGCCGGCAGTGGCACCCGAGGTCGCGCGCGACTACGGCTTTGATCCCTCGCTGATCGGCTACCAGATCAGCATGGTCAGCTTTGGCATGATGATCACGCTGACCCTGCTCGGCAATACCACCCGGCGCTACGGTGCGGCACGCACCAACCAGCTGGGGCATGCAGGCGTTGCCATCGGCATGCTGATCCTGCTGGTGCCGTGGAGCACGTTCCTGATCCTCGGTTCGCTGGTCATCGGCCTGGGCTACGGCATGATCACGCCTTCGGCTTCGCACCTGCTGATGCGTTTTACGCCACCCGAGCGGCGCAGCACCATGTTCTCTCTGCACCAGGTCGGCATACCGGCCGGCGGCATGCTGGCGGCCCTGACCTCACCGGCCATTGCGGTATACATCGGCTGGCGCTGGGCGGTCATATTCAGCGTGGTGCTGATCCTCGGCGTTATCCTGCTGATGCAGCGCGGCCGCCACCAATGGGATGATGACCGCGACCACAATGCGCCGGCGATCACGGCCAACCCCATGGCCGGCGCCTATACCATCTGGCGTCATCCGCAACTGCGGCTGATCGCCATTGCCGGCAGTTGTTTTTCGTGGATCCAGTTCTGTGCCGCAACCTTTGCCGTGGTCGCCTGCGTCATCACGCTGGATATGAGCCTCGTTGTGGCCGGCACGGTGCTGACCGTGGTGCAGGTCGCCAGCGCGGCGGGCCGCATCGTCATTGGCTGGATCGTCGATCGTGTGGGCAACACCGCGCGCGTTCTGGCATGGAATGCGGGCGTGTTGATCCTGACTACCATCGCGGCTCTGGCATTGGATCCCGCACTGCCCTTGTTCTGGGTTTATGTGTTGTTTGCGGTGATGGGTGCGACCTCCGGCTGCTGGCCCGGCGCCATACTTGCGGAAACCGGCCGGCTCGCCCCCGATGGCCAGGTCAGCCTCGCCATCAGCGGCACACTAGTCATCACCAACGTCGGCAAGTTCGCGGGGCCGATCATTTTCGCGAACGTTTACGTGTTGACGCGCAGCTACGGCATCGCCTTTGCATCACTGATCGTGCCGGCATGTGTTGCACTGTATTGCCTGCTCGCGGCCCGCAGCCGCGCCAATCCGCCCGGCCAAGTTGCTCAGATGAGCCAGCCCGATAATCAGGCCAACTAAGCCAGTATCTGGCTGACCTGCTCCTGGCGCAGCAACTCGTAAACGAAGGCTTCGAGTTCCGGACCGAAGGCATCGCGTGCGGAAATCATGCCGATTGGACGGCCGTCTTCGATGACCGGCAGATGGCGGAAGCGGCCCTCATGCATGATGCTCAGTGCTTGCGCAAACAGGCGGTCTGGTTGAATGGTGCGGGGATTTTTGGTCATCACCTCGCTCAGCGGCGTGGTTTTTCCGTCCAGTTCACCGGCCAGCACGCGGAACAGCGCATCGCGTTCGGTAAACATGCCGACCAGTTTGTCGCCATCGACTACCATCATGGCGCCGACGTTGCGCCGCTTCATCAGTTGCGCGGCTTCGGCCACGGTCATGCTTGAAGGTGCAGTCAGCGGTTCCTGACCTTCGATGATTTCGCGTATTGTGCGTTCGGTCATAAGCCACCTCCGTTCGCAGGTTGGAAGGGCTGCACCGCTAGCGGCACAGGTATCCGGTTGATCCTACGCGCCGGACGCCGCACGGTCAAACCGCTTATAGCTTTCACGCCTGTTTTCCTTCACGCATATATACCGGCAGGTCCATGGTCGGCGGCCGGCAGCCCGGCACCGAATAAATCATGTCGGCAACGAATCCGCGGTGATAATTGGCATGCATGACCAGATGCTGCAGGATCTCACCGCGGGTCATCGCGCCCTGATTGCCGCCGATCAGCGTGTAATTGACGGTTTCGGCGATGCTCCGATCGGTCTGCTTATCGCTCCAGTCGATGAACCACGCATCCACTTCCTGCTGCACCTGCCACAATTCAGCCAGCGGCGGATGATCCTTGGTGTTGCGCACATCATAGCCGTGGTCGCGGCCTTCCAGATGCGCCTGCCAGATGCGGTCTATCACGTAAATGTGATTCAGCGTGTGCACCATGTTCTTGAACAGGGAAACGCGCGGCTTCACGGCCTCCCCTTCCGGCAATGCCGCGATGGCGTCGAACATGACCTTGTCCGACCACGCCTTATAACGCACCAGCATGCGCCCGGTTTCTGCAGTCAGCATGGCGTCATCGATCCGTTTGCAGATTGGCGTCATGGACAACCTTGGTCCACTTCGCGATCTCGGATTTGACGTGGGCGGCAAACTGCTCGGGCGTAGTTGCCGATGCAACCGCAATACCCTGAGCTTCCAGGCGTTTCTTCAGCGGTCCGGCGAGCAGTTTATTGCCATCGGCATTGAGCTTGGCGAGGATAGGCTGCGGCACCTTGGCCTGGGTACACAGACCGTACCAGCCGGTGACGTCAAAGCCCGGCACGCCCGACTCCGCAAAGGTCGGAACTTCCGGCACCTGCGCGTTGCGCTCCGCGGAGGTTACCGCGAGTGCGCGCACGCGCTTCGCCTTGATCGCGCCCAGCGGGCCGCCGGCAAGATTGCCGACTGATGATTCCATATGCCCGCTCATGACGTCAGCCAGCGCCAAGGCGGCGCCTTTGTACGGCACATGCACGATGTTGATGCCGGTGAGGGTCTTCCAGTACTCAATCGACAAGTGGGGCGAGGCGCCGACGCCGGACGAGCCGAAATTCAGTTTGCCCGGATATTTTTTTGCATAGGCGGTGTAATCCTGCAGCGTCTTGAACGGCAGCGACGGATGCACCATGAACACATTGGGAATGCCGCCGATCATGATGGGA
>JBBKXO010000055.1:0-7327 GCA_037969525.1 Burkholderiales bacterium
CAGCACACGCTGTTCCGCAAGGAGACCCGTTGGCCGGGTTACTACTACCGGGGCGACGCCATGAAGTTGGACGACGAAAACTGGCACGTGCTGACTGTCTCGCGTCGCGATCCGGAAACCGGCGAATACACCATGGAGAAAGCGCCTTGTTATCACTTGGTTGCGGACGACGAGTAGCAATATCCCCAGGCAGAAGCTCGCGATGACCTTCTGCCTGGCGCAGAAGCGACCGGCACGTCGTGTGTTGCGCGCCCAATAAAGCTGGTCGCTTCCAGTCGCCGAGATCCCCGCATGAACATTATTGAAAAAAACGATGAAGAGATTTTGGCTATAGCCGATCCCCTGTGGCGCGGCCTCGTCACATGTTCAAACGAAGGCAAATACGGAGAATTCGTAAAGAACTTTTCCAATTCCCTGGCGCTTGCCATGAATCATATTGTGGCGGGCCACCAGTTCGCAAATAGTGAGCTGGCGAGAAGTCTGTCTGAAGACCTCGACTCGCTCGGCACTATTCGCCGGGGCGAACATGTGACGGTTCTTTACCGGCAGCGGAGCACTAAAAAGCAAGGCGAATGGCTTGGCAGACTTGTCCTAGGCTATGAAGATGGAGAGATCAAGATTTTTGGTGCATCCATCTTCTGAGCAGTTGGTTCGGATTAAGAGTGCCTAACATGAGTGAAACCATCCAGAACGACAGGTTTGTCGAACTCACCTACAAGGTGACCGACAGGAAAACCGGGCATGTCCTCACCCGGGTCGAATTCCCGTTGGGCTATGTACACGGCCACAATGAAATTCTCGCTCCTTCGGTCCATATGGCGCTGGAGGGCAAGTCCGTTGGCGACGTCATTGAGGTGCCGATCGACGGCAACCAGATCTTCGGTCCCAGGGACGAGTCGCTGGTTTTTTCCGATCACATCGAGAACGTTCCCGAGGAGTATCGGCAGGTAGGCACCTCCATCCTCATGGAGAGCGACAAAGGCCAGACCCGCAGCTTTCTCGTGACGCATTTGGACGACGAGAGGCTGACTGTCGACGGCAACAATCCGCTTTGCGGCCGAGCGGTCGTTTTTACGCTGGAGATTCTGACCGTGCGCGATGCTACAGATGAAGAGGTAAGAACGGGCGGGGCGATCGTTGCCGGCGCGGATATCGACCCGGCACTGATGAGGCCTGTTTGAGCAGCGGGTTAGAATTGCACCTGACAAATTTCGGCTTTAAAACTGCCGGTTTCGATACACAATCCTGACTTCACGAAGAAGGTGAATTATGAGCGATCAAAAACCCTCCACCACCCCTGTTCCTGACGGCCATACGCCTTATTACACAACGCGCCAGATGGCACCCAACGAAAAGGGGTTTGTCGGTTTCGAAACCGTCTGGAAGCCGCTGCAGAAGGAAGTCGAATACAAGACGCCGAAAAAGCCGTAGGCGTGATGCCGTGGCAAAGCATGCCGTGGCAAAGATCAGCCGTATGCATCGATTATTGCCGCAGTTTCATTGAAACAAAAAAAGCCGCCTGACGAGGCGGCTTTTTCATGTGGCAGGCTGTTCCGGGTGGCCGGATAGTCTGACTTCGGGTTTGTCGTCTATCCTGCCTTCGCGTAATAAGTGCGCAGCACTTCCAGTACCTCCGGTCGGCTGAACTCCGCCGGCACGGGCTGGCCTTCCGACAGCCACTTGCGCAACTGCGTGCCCGATACCTGCAACTGGTCCTTCTCATCGTGAGGGCAGGTGCGGCCTGAGGCCATGCCCGCGCAGCGGTGGCACCAGAACGTCACTCCCATCTTGATCGGCTGTGTCTCGAGTGCGCCGGACGGAATCTCGTCGAAAATTGCGTGCGCATCGAACGGCCCGTAATAGCTGCCAACCCCGGCGTGATCACGTCCCACGATCTGGTGCGAGCAGCCGTAGTTCTGGCGGAACACGGCATGGAGCAGCGCTTCGCGCGGTCCGGCATAGCGCATGTCCAGCGGATAACCGGACTGCACCACGGTTTTTTTGACGAAGTATTTGTCTATCAGTACTGATATGGCTTCGGTGCGCACATCGGCCGGTATGTCGCCGGCTTTGAGGTTGCCCAGCAGCGAGTGCACCAGCACACCGTCGCAGACTTCAATGGCGACCTTGGCGAGGTATTCGTGTGAACGGTGCATGGGGTTGCGGGTCTGGAAGGCGGCAACCGTGGCCCAGCCGTTGGCGTCGAATACTGCGCGGGTCTCGGCTGGGGTCATGTACAGCGCACCGTATTTTTCCGGAAAGCCGCCCTGCGACAGCACTTTGACCGGGCCGGCAAGGTTGATGTCGCCCTGCGCCATGACCATTTTGACGCCGGGATGCTCGGCATCCGTGGTGCGGAACACCGCTTTGCATTCGTGCGCCTTGTCGATCGCGTATTTCTCGGTGACTTTCATTGTCGCAAGGATTTCACCGCTGTCTGGATCGGACAACGCGATTTCGCTGTTGAGCTTGATACTGTCCGCAGCCGCTTTGGACGCGGACAGGGTGATCGGTATGGGCCAGAAGACGCCTGAATCGAGGGTATAGCGGTCACAGACACCCTGCCAGTCGGCATGGGTCATGAAACCGTCGAGGGGGGTAAAGCCGCCGATGCCAAGCATCAGCAAATCACCTTTTTCCCGGGAACTGACGGGGATGTTTGGCAGACCAGCCGCGCGTTTCAGTTCTGCTTTAAGGGCGGAACCAGCGAGTATCAGCGGTTTTAGCGGACCACCTCCGTGGGGATTTACCAACTTCGTCACAGGAGCTCCTAATATAGATTTTCTTCGAACTTCAATGGCGGATGAGGCTAACATGTGGCCCCTGAGCAAATTATCCATTTATTCTATGTGAGGATAAGAGGTTGAACCGGGACATCCATATTATGGGAGGAAGGTTGTCGAAGGCCCATGGGCCGGGAGAGGCCGATCTTCCACTTCCGTCGCGGGAAAATGGTGCTAATATGCCCCGCCATTGTTTGGTTTTTTTACTAAACTTACTCATAAAGAAACGCCGCGGCATGCACCGATACGGCTCAAAATTCTCAGCGCTCCCTGTGGGGGCGCTTTTTTTATTTCTGGCGTCTGCACACGTGGTGGCGCAATCAACCCTGCGCGATCCGTTTGCTACGGACAGTAAGGTCTCGCCGGCGCCGCATCTGCGCTGGGAATCGAACATGCCTCTGCCCACAGTGGCGGCGCCGGCCTCATCCGGGGAACTCGCGCGCAATCTGCCGCTGTCATTGCCGGAGTTGACTGAATTTGCCTTGCGCAACAATCCGCGTACGCGCCAGTCGTGGCTGGCTGCGCGTGCGGCAGCGGCAAATGTCGGTATCGAAAAAGCCGATTTATTGCCGCAGATCACCGGGTTGTATTCGATAACCCGCAACCAGCAGGTCGGTAATACGGGCAATATTGTGCCGTGGCAGACGCGGTATGGCCCTTCGGTCAGTCTGAATTACGTACTTTTCGATTTCGGTGTGCGCGGCCTTCAGGTCGAGACCAGCGAATTCCGCTTGCTGGCCGCGAACATGGCCCACAACCGGGCGTTGCAGGATTTGATTTTCCAGGTTGAGCAGGCGTATTACCGTTTGATTGGCAATGATGCCCTGGTGCGGGTTAATGGCCAGTCACTGAAAAATGCGGAAACAGCGTTGGAGGCGGCGCAGAAGCGCCGTGAGTCCGGACTGGCAACGGTTGCGGATGTTTATCGTGCGGAAACGCTGGTGGCACAGGCACGGCTTAATCTGACACGGAGCAGCGGCGAGCTGGAAAAATCCCGCGGCCTGTTGGCATCCGTGGTGGGTCTGGCGGTCAATGCCGCTATTGGCGTGCGGCCACTGGAGGCACCACCCCAGTCTACCGAGGTGGCGGCAGCGATTGGCGACCTGCTGACGCGGGCGAAGACGTCGCGGCCGGATCTGGTTGCTGCCGAAGCGCAGGTGCGTGCAGCGCAGGCCAATGCCAAGGCGGTGGCGCGTGCCGGATTGCCGACTATCGAGGTTACGGGCGGCGCTGGGCACACCATGTTTGCTGACAACCGCCCGGGAGTCAGCAATTACACAATCGGACTGGCTCTGCGGATACCTATATTTTCCGGTTTTCGCGACACCTACAGCGCAAGACAGGCACAGGTACAGGCCGAAGCCGCCGAAGCGAACCGCGATGTGCTGGTCAGACAGGCTGAGGTCGAGGTCTGGCAGGGGTATTACGATCTGACGACCGTCATCAGCAGCATTTCCAGCACGGAAGCGCAGGTGCGTTCAGCGGAGCAGTCGGCACAGGCGACGCTGGCCCGTTACCAGAGTGGTTTCGGCAACATTCTCGACCTGATCACCGCGCAACAGGAAGAATCGAATGCGCGGGTCCAACGCATACAGTCCTATCTGGACTGGTTCACGACACTTGCACGGCTGCAGGTCGCCGTCGGCGCAAGTGATTTAATCAAGGCAGCGGGCGGAGCAAAATGAAAAGATTAATCATGGTGCTGATTTTTGTGGCGCTCGGTGCGGGGGCGGCGGGCGGCTACTGGTATTGGCAGCAGTCGCAGCAAGGCGCGACAGACGGCGCCAAAGCCAAAGACAAGGGCAAAGGTGCCAAGGGCACCAAAGGTGGTCGCGGAGGTCCGTTGACTGTCAAGGCAGTGCGCGTGGTAGTCAAACCCATGCCGGTGCTGATTGAGGCTGTGGGCACTGTCGAGGCCGAGCAAAGTGTGCAGGTGCGCGCACAGGTGAGCGGCGTGCTGCAGAACGTTTCGTTCCGCGAGGGTGACAAGGTCAAGGCCGGGCAGCTCCTGTTCCAGATCGATCCGCGCACATTTCAGGCGCAACACAATCAGGCGCTTGCTGCATTGGCTCGCGACCGTGCGCAACTGGAAAACGCCAAGGCGCAGGAGCAGCGCATGGCGCCACTATTGAAGCGCGAGTTCATTACCCGGCAGGAATATGACGTGGCGGTAACGTCGGCGAAATCGCTGGAAGCTACGGTGCAGGCCGGACAGGCGGCCGTCGAACAAGCGCGGATACAACTGGAATTTTCACGCATCCTGGCGCCGATCAGCGGACGTACCGGGCAATTGGCGGTCAAACCGGGCAACCTGGTCATCGCTTCCGGCGGTGGCGTGTCGCTGGTGACCATCAACAGCACTGATCCGGTGCTGGTCGGGTTCAGTATTCCGGAGCGCCAGTTGGAGGAGCTCCGCCGCTATCAAAGTGAAAAAGGCATGCGTATCGAAATTCTGCCCGACCGGGCCGGTGTGCCGGTGGCCGAGGGCAAGTTGGTGTTCATCGACAATACGGTGACGCCGCAGACCGGAACGGTGCTGCTGAAGACCAAGGTCGATAACGCAAAGGAAGTCATCTGGCCGGGTCAGTTCGTCAATGTCCGGGTCGTGCTGACCGTCGAACCGGAAGCGGTGGTGGTGCCTGAGGTTGCAGTGCAGCCGGGGCAGGATGGACCGTTTGTCTATCTGATTGATGCCGACGACAAGGTTGAAGTCCGGCCAGTGAAAGTGTCGCGGCAGATCGGCTATGAAATTGTCATCACTTCGGGAGTCCTGGGCGGCGATGATGGCATCACCGAGATTCCGCAGGCGCTGCGGCCAGGCGCTACCGTCAAGATTGCCGATCCGGCGGCTGAAGGCGGCGAGCCGCGCAAGGGGAAAGGTAAAGGCAAGGGCAAGGGCGGCAAGAAAGGTGAAGGCAAGGGTGGAAATGCGGAAGCTGAGAAGGCCGCACCGAAGGACGGTGGCGCCGATGCGGATAAGCCAGCGTCCAAGGGCGGGAATGGCGATGTAGAAAAGGCTGCAACCAAGAAATAACCTCTGTCTTCCAGGGATAGATCATGAATATTTCGCGAATTTTCATCGTCAGGCCGGTTGCCACAACCGTGTTGGTCACGGCGATTATCGTGTTCGGATTGATCGCTTTCCGTTCATTGCCGGTCAATGAACTGCCGAACGTGGATTTTCCGACGATCTCGGTGACTGCGGATCTACCGGGCGCCAATCCGGACATCATGGCATCGACGGTGGCAACGCCGCTGGAGCGCCAATTCAGCCAGGTCTCCGGTGTGGATTCCATGAGTTCCGTGAACAGTACGGGCCGCACGCGAGTGACCCTGCAATTCAGGCTGGACCGTGACATAGATTCTGCGGCACAGGATGTGCAGACGGCCATCTCGCAATCCATGCGCCGTTTGCCTGATGGCATGGATCCGCCGACGTTGCGCAAAATCAATCCGGCAGATTCGCCCATCATGTTCCTCGCGTTGACGGCACGCACACTGCCGTTGCCCGACCTTGATGATTTCGCCAATACGCACATTGCGCAGCGCTTCTCGATGATCAGCGGCGTGGCGCAGGTGCAAATCTTCGGTTCGCAGCGCTACGCTGTGCGTGTCTTGCTTGATCCCGAAGCGATGTCAAAGCGCGCGCTGGGACTGGAGCGCGTGGTTAGTGCAATACAGAATGCAAACAGCAATCTGCCTTCAGGTGTGTTGCAGGGCAGCGCCCGCGATTTCACCGTGAAGTCGTCGGGCAAACTGCAACGCGCCGAAAATTTCAATAGTCTGATTGTGGCGTACAAAGACGGTATGCCGGTCCGTCTGTCGGATGTCGGCAAGGCCGTCGATAGCGTCGACAACGCGAAAATCAAGAGTTGGGTGAACGGCGAGCGTGCCATTGTTCTGGCAATTTATCGGCAGCCGGGAGCCAATACGGTCGAAGTCTCGCGCAACCTGCGTGCATTGTTTCCGGAAATTGAGGCCAGCGCACCGCCCGGCGTAACCATCAAGCTGGTCAACGACCGCGCGGAATTCATCGAGTCTTCCATCCGCGAGGTTGAGTTTCATCTGTTGCTGTCGATCGTGCTGGTCGTCATGGTGATACTGATTTTCCTGCGCAATGCACGGTCGACGATTATCACGGCGCTGATTTTGCCGACGTCGATTATTGCTACGTTTGGCGCCATGTACGTGCTTGGCTACAGCCTGAACAACCTGTCGCTGATGGCGATCATTCTTGCCGTGGGCTTTGTGGTCGATGACGCGATCGTGGTGCTGGAGAACATCACGCGCCATATGGAAATGGGCAAAGACCGGATGACGGCGGCACTGGAGGGTGCGCAGGAAATCGGCTTCACGGTGCTGTCTATGACCATATCGCTGGCTGCGGTGTTCATCCCGATCCTGTTCATGGAAGGCATGATCGGCCGGCTGTTCCGCGAGTTTGCGGTGAGTGTCGGAGTGGCCGTTCTGGTCTCGGGAATCGTGTCGTTGTCGATGACGCCGATGATGTGCAGCCTGATGCTGAAGCGGCATGATCCGCATGA
>JBBKXO010000056.1:0-3078 GCA_037969525.1 Burkholderiales bacterium
AAGTAGGATAGCGCTGCAGCGGATATTCCCTGATCGGGGAGCTGACCGCTTAGGACTCAATACAGAACACGGACTATCCTTCTTGCGTCGCTAAGCCGCAATCCGCGACACCCGGCACAACAGCACCTTGAGGTTGGTCTGGTCCGACACCGGATCGCGCTGCGTCTTGTCGGTCAGGAAATTCACCGAACGCCAGGGGTTGTACGGCTGACGCTCACCCCAGCCGATGGGGATGACGACGGCCGTCGGGCGGATGCCGGCATGCACCCAGGCCATGGCTTCAATTTCTCCGTGCGCCGATGTCACACGCACGCGCTCGCCGTCCTGTATGCCCAGTTGCGCCGCCTTGTCGGGATGGATCTGGCAAAAAAGATCCGGCCACATTTCCTGCGACTGCCAGAAATAATGCGTCCAGCTGTGAAAATGGGCAGCTGACGGTCGACCGGTAATAAGTTCGGTATCAAATCCCTGCGCACGCAGTTTCGCACCGGGATGGTCAGCATCTGGTGCGACGATGCGCCCGCGGGAAGCGCCGGTCGCCGGCGAAAAGAACGGCGAGATCACGCCTGCTTCCTGATCGCTGTCCAGCAGTTCCATGTAGGGCAGGTCAATTAGCTGTTCGCGTTCCGAATAAAATTCGGGCAACGCCGACATGCCCAGCGTATTGAATTTGGCTTCGAGTTTTTCGGTCCAGAACTCCAGTTTGCCGCTCGCCGTGGGAAAGCGGTGACCGGCGGGTGCGCCCGGCGCGGTCGTGCCTTCCAGATACAGGGTGTCTATTTCCGGTGCGTCCTCACTGGTCACCGGCTGCCGCACCCAGCGATACGGCGTCGAATGCAGGCGCTTCTGCGTGCAACCGCGCATCAGCGGGTTCCCGATGCAGACTTCGTCCCAGAACAGGGCCGTGTCCTTGTAGCGTTCCTGCAACACATCATCAAAGCCCAGGCGCTTGCCGAGCTCGATCCAGATCCAGCCGTCCGCTTTGGCTTCGCCCGGCGGGTCGATCATCTTGTCGATCCACACGACACGACGGTCATCGTTGGAGCGGCCGATCTCGCCTTTTTCGATGCCACTCGCCGCAGGCAGCAGATAATCCGCATAGGCCGAGGTTTCATTGGCGAACAGTTCGATGTGCACCAGCAGATCCAGTGCAGAGAATGCCGCGCGCGCCTTGTCCTGCTCCGGCCACTGCGCCAGAGGATTGTTGCAGGTGATCAGTGCGCGGATCGGGTACGGCTTGCCGTGGAGCATGGCGTCGGTCCAGCCGGCAGGGCTGAGACGCACTTTCTGGCGCTTGATTTTCGGGCGCCTCTGATCGGGCGCATTGGGCGCGATCGGCGTGCTGGCTGTCATGTTGAAGTAAGCTCCACCGCGCCGCCCCCAGTTGCCGGTGATTGCCGCGACAAACATCAACACCCGGTTGGTCTGCGTGCCATTGGTGTGCTGGTTGACACCCCGGCTGGCGAATATCACGCAACCGTCGGCGGCAGCGATTTCCCCGGCCAGGCGTTTGATTTCTTCCGCGGCGATGCCGGTGATCGGCGCCGCCCATTCCGGCGTGTACTCTTTCTGCAGGATAAAATCACGCCATGATTCGAAACCCAGCACCCACTCCGTGCAATACGCCGCGTCGTACAGGTTGTTGGCAAGCATGTGCTGGGCCAGCGCCAGACCCAGCGCCATGTCGGTACCCGGGCGTATCGGCAACCAGCGGTCGGCTTTCGACGCAGTCGCCGTCAGCCGTGGATCGACGGCGATCATTTTTGCACCGCGCTTGATGCGCCAGTCGTTGATCATGCCGAAATACACCGGCCGTGTTTCAGCCTGGTTGTCACCGATGTAGACATACAGTGCGGCGGAACCCAGATCATCCGCGGTATAACTGTTGCCGCTGCCGACCCGGCCCTGCGTCAGTTCGTAAGCCACGCTCTTCGAGGTCGCGCAAAACGGATCTGTGCCGCCCTTGTTCGGGGTGCCCCAGAGCTGGGCAAAGAGGCGCGTGTAACCGAGATTGTCCAGCGTGCCGGTACGCGTGCCGATAAACATCGCCAGCGCCTCGGCACCATACTCGTCACGAACTTTTTTCAGCTTCTCCGCGATTTCATCCAGCGCCTGATCCCAGGAAATGCGTTCGAAACGACCTTCGCCGCGCGCGCCCACACGCTTCTGCGGATACAGCAGCCGGTGTTCACTGTGATACATCTGCAGGGTCAATTGCGATTTGGCGCAGACGCGGCCCTGTAACAGTGGATCCTCATCGTTCCCGGTGATTTTCACTAAATCATTGTTTTTAAAGTGAAATTTTGTGCTGCAACAGTTGAAGCAGATATTGCAGCCACCCGGCACCACACGATCAACCACGGTGTCTTCGCGCGTCTCGCCATAGGGAAACGCCGGCGGATGCGCCTGCACCGCGTTTTGTGCGGACAACGCATCCATGAAGGTCGGACGCCGCGATTGCTGCGGATGCGCGCGCGCCGGCGTCACCGCCGATGCCGTACTGATGTTTTCCGGCGTCGTGCGTTCCAGATAAATCGTCGCTGGTCCGAGCAGGAAATGATCCTGATCGCGCGGCAGGCGGCCGGTTTGTTCGGCATCAGCCAGCAGTTCGCTGCGTTTGCCAAAGCGTATGGCCTGGGTCGGACACACGCTGGCGCAGGCCGTGGTCGGCTCGCCTTCAGCTCGGCGATCTACGCACAGGTCGCATTTCACCGCATGGTGCCCCTCCGCGTCGTAACCCATGGCACTGTACGGGCAGGCGATCACGCACTCACCGCAACCGGTACAGCGCGATTCGTCGACGCGCACGATGCCGGTAATGGCATCTTTCTGGATGGCCTTGGGATTCACCGGGCACGCGCGCAGACACGCCGGCCGCTCGCAGTGCTGGCAGGTCAGCGTCAGGAACGCGAGGCCGGCCTCTTCCAGCGCGCTGGCCCACACCACCTTGTTGCGGTATTCACCGGGCCCGAGGCGGTGTTCGGTTTTGCACGCCGCCTCGCAGCTCTTGCAGCCAGTGCAGCGCTCAAGGTCAATTAACAAAGCCAATCGTTCAGATTGCGACTGATCAGTGGTATT
>JBBKXO010000057.1:0-11105 GCA_037969525.1 Burkholderiales bacterium
GCCGGTACGCTGCGTCTGTTTTCTGGCGCAACGGTGTCCTTGGCCACGATTCTGGTGATTTCCGTGTAAGCGATTTTGCGCAAGGTTCCGTCGGCGCCCGTCATGCGTACGATCATGAACGGATCATGTGTCCGGTAAACGTAAATTGTTGCGGGAATCACGCATCCGTCGGATCGCTGCCAGGCGATCGTATAGCGGGTATCGGCTTGAAAGTCGGTTTTGTCCATAGGTTATTCCTGTGCATGAAAATGCAGGTTGCGGGAGAGGTGGTACATATATCCATTACGCTTCATTAGCAGCACAATCCAAACGCATAACTCGTTGATTTTCCAAGATTGGTGACTGGTTTGTGGGTAGCTGTCGCGTGCTTACGCTAGGCAGACCAGATCAATCCGGCAACAGAGGGGGCCTATAATCACTGCTGTGGGCGGCGTGAGCAACCGAGTATGTGCGCCGTATTGCGACAAGAGTGGATTCACAGTATATTAGAATTCAATGTTACGCTAATTTAAAAGGTGAGGTTCAAATGCAGTTCGACAAAGAACTTGACGCACGCGGTTTAAATTGCCCGCTGCCTATTCTGCGCGCTAAAAAAGCGCTGACGGACATGACCACGGGGCAGGTGCTGAAAATCTTGGCCACCGATCCCGGTGCCGTTAAGGATTTCCAGGCCTTCGCAAAACAGACGGGCAATGAGTTACTGTCGTCTGATGCTGCGGGCAAGGAATTCACCTTTTTCATGAAGCGGAAGTAACGCGCGAGCGTACCCAGGACATGGCAACCTACGCGGAAATGAGCGAAGTGTTCGAGGATATCAAGAGCGATATCCGCTATGACCATGAGTTGAATGGATGTCTCAACTGCGGAATCTGCACCGCGACCTGCCCGTCCGCACACTTCTACGATTACAGCCCGCGCGAAATCGTCCAGCTGCTGTGGACTGAAAACGTTGAGCAGATCTATGATGCGATGCAGGAGAAAATCTGGGCCTGCGCGCAATGCATGACCTGTGCAGCGCGTTGTCCGTTCAAGAATTCTCCCGGCGGGCTGGTTGCCATCATGCGGGAAGTCGCGATCAAGCACGGTTTTCAGTCGGCGAAAGATGTATTACGACCCTTCGGCCGGGTGATGCTGAAGCTGATCACCACCGGCAACCAGTTGTCCCCGGACATGATCCAGCCGGACCACTTTCCCGACTGGGGTCCGAACATCCAGAAGGTCAAGGGCGATCTGAAGACCTTGCGCAAGGCAATACCGGTGCGCACCCTACAGACGACCGATACCGCCTGGGAAGTGTCGCTGAAGACTTCGGTCGAGATGTACACCATCTGGGAAATGACCGGTGTGCTGGATTCTCTTGAAACCATGGATGAAAACCTGTTCGACGTGATCCAGGATTTCATTGAAGAGAAGCGTGAAGAGTATGAGGAATTGATGGAGGACGCGAAGAGCGACGATTGATTGTCGAAAAAATTCGGCGCAGGCTAAATTGCGCAGAGCGCAAATTAAGGTGCGAAGCCCCGGCCGAAGCCAGAATTTGTTCGACGTCATCCGGAACTTCATCGAAGAGTAGCAGGAAGAGTATGAGGAATTGATGGAGGATGCAGGCGAGAAGGACGGAAGTTCTTTAAGCCGGCATTAAGTGCACGCCATGGCACGAATGCCGTGACGGCCACCTGAGGAGGTAGTCATGAGTAACGAACAGCATCCCAGTGACGGCACAGGTATTGCCGGTCACGGTTCATTTTTTCAGCCGACCAACCTGTCGCCTGCAGATGCCGCCAAAGCCACCGAGTGGGTGGAGAAACACGTGGACCGGCGGACCATGGATTTGTCCGAGCGCATGGATGATGTGCGCGACCACATGTGGCAGCTGGAGAAAGAGGGCGAGATCATCGTCCACCGGGTTTCCGATGCCCACAAACCTATCGATGTGCAGACACTGTTCGGCTGGAACAAGAAAATCCCCACGGTCCAGCTCTGGCATCACAAATCCTGTGGCCAGTGCGGCAATATTCCAGGGTACCCGACCGCGCTGCTGTGGACCATGAACAAGCTGGGCATGGTGCCCGGCAAAGATTACCTCGACGAAACCGACCAGACTTCGTGCACTGCCTGGAATTACCACGGATCCGGCATCGGCAATCTGGAGTCGCTGGCGGCGGTATTTCTGCGCAATTTTCACCAAGCCTATGTGTCCGGCAAAAACCACGGCCACGAACCCGGGCACTTCTTTCCGCTGGTGCATTGCGGCACCTCGTACGGCAACTACAAGGAGGTACGCAAATACCTGATTGAGTCGCCGCAGTTGCGGGAGAAGGTCACGAAAATCCTCGGCAAGCTGGGGCGCCTGGTGGACGGCAAGCTGGTCATCCCCGAAGAGATCATTCATTACTCGGAGTGGGTGCATGTGATGCGCAAGCGCATCGCATCGGAATTGCAGACCATCGACGTTTCCAAGATGCGCGTCACCGTGCACACTGCCTGTCATTACTACAAGATGGTGCACGAGGATGCGATTTACGATCCGACCGTGCTCGGCGGCAATCGCACCGCCGTCGGCACCTCGGTGGCCGAAGCCCTGGGCGCTCAGGTCATTGATTATTCAACCTGGTATGACTGCTGCGGCTTCGGTTTCCGTCACATCATTTCAGAACGTGAATTCACGCGCTCCTTCACCATGGATCGCAAGATCAAGGTCGCCCGTGTGGAGGCCAATGCTGATGTGATGCTGGGCATCGATACCGGCTGCATCACCACCATGGACAAGAACCAGTGGATCGGCAAGGCGCATGACCAGAATTACTCCATGCCGATCATGGCCGACATTCAATTCGCCGCGCTGGCTTGCGGTGCCGACCCGTTCAAGATTGCCCAGTTGCAGTGGCATGCCAGTCCCTGTGAGGAAGTCGTCGAAAAAATGGGCATATCCTGGGACGAATCCAAGCGTAATTTCGAGGCTTACCTGAAAGAAGTCGAGGCCGGCCGCATCGAATATCTCTATAACCCCGAACTGGCGATCAGCCGCTAATCCCATGAATGACACTGTATTGATCGTAGGCGCCGGTCCGGCCGGTCTGTCCGCTGCCGCAGGAGTGGCTTCCATCGGCAAGCCTGTGGTGCTGGTCGAGAAGGAAAACAAGCTGGGCGGCGCGCCCATCATATCCGGCTACGCGAAGCTGGTGCCGTCGGGCGAATGGGCGAAAGACGCCATCGGACGCATGGTGAAGCGCGTTGAAGATGACGAGCGGGTCACCATCCACAAAAGTGCCAAAGTGACCAAACTGGACGGCGATTTCGGCAACTTTACCGCCACGCTGTCCAACGGTCAGACCGTCAATGCCGGCGCCGTGGTGCTGGCCACTGGTTTCACGCATTTCGATTCCATCAATAAACCGGAATGGGGTTTCGGCACCTACGAAGACGTGGTGACCACGACCCAGGTGGAACAGATGGTGACCGCCGGCAAGATTGCCTGTCCATCGGATGGCCGAGTCCCGGAGCGCGTGTGCATCCTCCTGTGCGTGGGTTCACGCGACCGCCAGATCGGGCGCGAATGGTGTTCCAAGATCTGCTGTACGGTCTCCACCAATCTGGCGATGGAAATCAAAGAGATATCGCCAAAGACGGATGTCTATATTTATTACATGGATATCCGCACTTACGGTCTGTACGAAGACAAGTTTTACTGGCGTGCGCAGGAGGAGTTCCATACCAAGTTCGTCAAGGCGCGCATTGCCGAAGTCACACAGGCGCCGGACGGACGGTTGCTGGTCAAAGGCGAGGACACCCTGGTCAAGCGCCCGATCGTGATTCCGTTTGACCTGGTGGTGCATGCGATCGGCATGGACCCCAATCTCGACAATCCGGAAATCGCCAAAGTATTCGGTGTCGAGCTCGAACATCATGGCTTCATGCAACGCGGTGAGCATTACACCTCCACATTCTCCACTTCGCGGCGCGGTATTTATGTCGGTGGATCGGCGCTGGGGCCCGAGGATATCGATACCTGCATTGCGCATGGTCTGAGCATGGCGATGCGCGCGGTCGGTGATCTGTCCAGCGCAGCGCAAAAGGCGGCCTGACGGCCTCGCGATGCTCTGGTTCGGAAAACGCGCAGCATCGGCGGCGGTAGCCGTTGTCACGGCCGAAGTCGTCCCGGTGGATTTGCCGGTGCCGCTGGACGCGGTGGTGTTTCAGCGCCATTTCAGCGCGCTGCTGGCCGGTATGGAGCAGGACGGGGGTGCCGACAGTTTTCTCGCAGCCCTGGCCGCCAAGCGGCAGGCGGTGAGCGACGTGCGCGACCATGCGCAACAGAGCGCGTGCGGGCTAGGCGCGTTGGAAAGCGTGCTGGCGCTGGTGTTTACCGCGCGCCGCAAACTGTACCCGGCATTGGCCGACCTCGGCGATGAACGCGTTGCCGAACTGATGACCGGGCTGTGGTTTGGCACAGCATCTCCGGGTGAACGCTTGCAGCAGTTCGTTGATGCGATGCCCGGAGCCGAGAGTGGCACCCGGAAAAGCGTCAAGGCCGCAGCAAAACTGCGGCGAGCGGCCTGGGATTTTGCCGCCGAGATGCTGCACTACGGCGAAGTTGAACGTTATCCCCTGATGTCGCACTGGGTGTGGGACCAGGCGACCCAGAGCGGGGCCTTGCGCGAGTTTGTCCGCGGCGGTGACGCGATGCGCGAAGTGCCTTTCAGCAATGATCCGGCCATCTTCGAAGGTGCGCGTCGCTGGCTGGCGGAGCAACTGGCCGCGCAGGGCATTTATCGCGACGAGGCGTTGTGGATCAATCTGGTGCTGGGGCAGGGTTATCTGGCGTACTTCCGGTCGATGACTGAAGGCAGTCTGGGTGCTGATTTCGGCCGCGGTGTACCGCCCAATGAACAATTGAAGCGCCTGCTGGGCATTGATGCGGCGCCAGGCGCGCGACCCGACCGCGTCAAAAAACCGCAGGCCGCGGTATCTGAAACTCAAGCAGAGGCACATCACTGATGGCGATACACGAAAAATCGTTGGTCGCTCCCGGCGACCTGATGACCAAGGACAAGCTGGTGGTCGACGGTGTCGACGTATCGGGGCACTGGAACACGATGATGAAGCCGCGCTACATCAGCGATTACGACCCCGACTTCTTCAAAACCATCCAGTCCTATCCCGGTGGTGAAAACGTGCACCGCTGCTGGCAGTGCGGCTCTTGCACCAATTCGTGCACCATGTACGCCATCAACACGGACTTCAATCCGCGCTACTGGATCTACCTGGTTAATCTCGGCATGCAGGATGAGCTTCTCAAGGACAAGGACATCATTTGGCAGTGCGTATCATGCAACAAATGCACCAATATCTGCCCCAAGGATGTGAGACCGGAAGGGGTGATGAAAGCGCTGCAGCACTGGATGGAAGACGAGGGCCATGTGGAGAAATCAAACTCCACGCTGTTCGACGAGGAGTTCACCCGCCAGTGCCTGGAGCGCGGGCGCATCGAAGACACTGAAGTCATCCAGAATTTTTTCAAAAAAACCGGACAGGACATCGTGCAGCTGATCAAGACCGGCTGGCTGGGCATCATGGTCGCGCGCATGAACAAGTGGCCGTTGCTGCGCGAAGGCCGTATCGGCACCTTCCTCGCGCGCATGCCAATAGCCGGTCCACTGCAGATGGGGCTGGCGATGGTATTCAAGCCGCGCACTCAGTCCTGGGGCCACACCGGTGAGGTGTTGCGCCAGTATGTCGTGGAACAGAAAGCCAAAGCGGGAACCCATCGAGTGGGTACACACAAAGCGGGGACACATCAAGCATGAGCAAAGTAGCCTATTACCCGGGATGCGCGCTGGAAGGATCCGGCGGGCCCTATGACCGTTCCACGCGGGCGCTGGTCGATGCGCTGGATCTGGAAATGGAAACCCTGAAGGACTGGAACTGCTGCGGCGCGATGGAGGTGAAAAACATTCATCCCATGCTGCAGACCTATATGTCGGCGCGCAATATGGCGATTGCCGCGGAAAAAATGGGGCTGAATACCGTGATGGCGCCGTGCAACGGCTGTTATCACAACCTGAAGAAAGCCGAGTACGAGTGCGCCACCTCAACCGAAGCGATGCAGACCGTGCAGGATCTGGCGAAGAAAGCCGATGACCCCGTCTACAAAGGCGACGTGCGCACGCTGCACCTGCTGGAATGGCTGATGGAGGAACTGGGGCCGGAGGGCATCAAGGCGCGTATCCGCAAGAACCTCAATGGTCTGAAAATCGCCAACTATTACGGCTGCATGTACACCCGGCCGCGGCAGATATTCCCGGAGAAGGATCAGGGGCCAGGCTCGGAGTCGTCCAACAAGCCGCATTACATGGACGACCTGCTGCAGGCCGCCGGCGCAGTGAATGTAGATTTTCCTTTAAAAACAGCATGTTGCGGTGGCGCTCATACGCTGTCTGATTCCGACACGTCGACGCAGCTGGTACTGAATCTGCTGCAGGCTGCCGAGGATTCCGGGGCTGAAGTAATCGCCACCGAATGTCCGACCTGCCACTCGGGACTCGAAATGCACCAGGTGCGTGCCGAGACCCAGTTCGGTATCAAGACCAAAGTGAAAGTCATCTACTTCACCCAGCTGCTGGGATTGGCGCTGGGACTGTCGCCGCGCAAGATGGCCATACATGAGAACGTCAGCGACTCACTGGACTTGCTGCATGAGAAAGGGATTATCTGATGACGGTCGTGGCTGGCTTGATGGTGCTGGCGTCGCTGACGTTTGGGCGCAGGCTAATCCTGCGCGGAGCGCAGGTTAAGCGCCGCAGGCGCGGCCGTAGCCAAAACACATGCGACTCACTGGATCTGTTGCACGAGAAGAAGATCATCTGAACCAGAAGCCCGCGGACAGTTAAACTAGCCGCATGGAATGCAATGGCTGCGAATTTCGCCCCGAGCTTTATTACGACACCGCATTCCAGATCTGGGTGCGGCTTGAAGAGCAAGGCGAACTCGCCGTGGGCATGACGGATATTTCGCAAAGCATCGCCGGCAAGATCATGCACGTGCGGGTGCGGCGCCCCGGCACGGCGCGCCCGGCAGGCAAACCAGTAGCGACTATCGAAAGCGCCAAATGGGCGGGCCCGGTGCCCAATTTGTTCGACTGCACCATCGCCGCTGCGAATATAGACGTGCTGGAACATCCAGACCTGCTCAACCGCCAGCCGTACGAGGCTTGGATCGCGCGGGTGAAGCCGGTGCAAACTGTGGAGCAGGCTTTGGCAGAACTGGTTACTGGCGACGCGGCCTGGGCGGGTTATCAGGCGCGCTGCAAACGGGATGGTATCGAATGCAAACGGCTGACGACATGACGGACGATCGCCATTACCTTGATAACGAAGAAAAAACAGTGGTCATTGTGATGACCAGCGGGCCTTCGCAGCGCCATCGCTGCGCGACCCCGTTCTACATGGCGGCAATCATGGCGTCGATGGATGCCGAAGTGAAGCTGTTTTTCACCATGGAAGGTGTCAAACTCTGCCAGAAAGGCGTGCCCGAGCAATTAACCGCGATGGATGGCGGCAAGACCATCGTTGAATTCATGCGCGATGCCAAAGCGGCTGGCGTAAAATTTTACATGTGCCGTCCGGCGATGCCGGGATACGAAATGGAAGTGGACGATGTGATCGCCGAGGTTGATGAACTGTCCAGTGGCGGGGAATTGGCCGATTTGATCCTGAGTTCCGACAAGGTCCTGTTTTTCTGAGTTTTGTATTTCTGAACATTTTTTTGAATTTGGCTAGCGAGAGGAGATAGACCATGGCTTCAGTCAAAGGCTGCAACATTCCGGACGACCTGTATTACAACGTTGAAACCAACGTGTGGGCACGCAAGGAGGACGACGGGACGGTCACCATCGGCATGACGGCGTATGCCGCGGCGCTGGCCGGGCAGGTCGTGTCGTGCACGCCGAAAAAAGTCGGTCGCAGCGTCGAGCAGAACAAGTCCGCAGCGACCGTGGAATCCGGCAAGTGGGTGGGTCCGGTTAAGGCGCCGGTGGCCGGTGAAGTGGTGGCCATTAACGACACGTTGTCATCGGCACCGGGGACTATCAATAGTGACCCCTACGGTTCGGGATGGATGGTCAAGATGAAGCCGGCCAACTGGGATGCTGATTCCGCCGCGTTGCTGACAGGTGGTCCTGTGGCGGCAGCATTCGAAGCCAAGATGAATACCGATGGCTTTGCCGGTTGTGGTGCCTGACTCCGGTGAATGCGTGAACACAACGTGGCTGGATATCGCTGCGGGTGTTGAACCGCTAGACGGGATTGAGCTTGATGCCGGTTTGGTGGCGCAGATCGAGCGCGCCGGTATTGCGACGCAGCCGCGGATCAATTTCTATACGCCGACGTTCAAGTCGTACGCCACTTCCGAACTCGCGGGCTGCGGCAAGAGCGCATGGCCGGCGGTGTCGATTACCGGCGGCGAATGCGCGTTGGCCTGCGATCACTGCAAAGCGAAGATTCTCGAGCCGATGATCCCGGCGCGCACGCCAGACGCACTGTGGCGCGTCGTCAACGAGCAGATTGCTGCGGGCGCACAGGGCATGCTGCTCACCGGGGGCTCAAACCACAGCAACGAAGTTGAATACGATACCTATTACCCGGTGGTGCGCCGGATCAAGGATGCTTTTCCTGCATTCAAGATCGCGCTGCATACTGCGCTGGTCGACGAACGCATCGCCGGGCGCATGGAAGAGGCCGGCATCGATGCCGCGATGATGGATGTCATCGGCGCGCAGGATACGATCTCCCAGGTTTATCACCTGAAACGCAACGTTGCCGACTTTGAGCGCTCGCTGGAATGCCTGGCGGCTACGTCAATGAAAGTGGTGCCGCATATTGTCATCGGGCTGCACTATGGTCGGTTGCTCGGCGAGTGGGAAGCACTGGAAATTGTTGCCCGTCACCAGCCATCGGCGCTGGTGCTGGTGGTGGTGATGCCTTTTTATGCGCCTGCACACCGACCGTTCATCACCCCGGATGCGCGGCAGGTGGGCCGCTTCTTCATGGATGCCCGCCGCCGTCTGCCGGAGATGCCGCTGTTGCTGGGCTGCGCGCGTCCGCCCGGTCGAATCAAGGCGGAAATCGACAGCTATGCGGTGATGGCGGGACTGAACGGCATTGCCCATCCGGCGGACGGTGTGGTGGAACTTGCGGTGCGGCTGGGACGCGATGTGCGGGTGACGCCGGCCTGCTGTTCTATTGCCGTGGGTGATGAAGTCATGGCGCTGGAGCGCGAGTCGGGCATCCGCGTCGACCTGCAGGATCTGATCGCCGAGCAGAGGGCTGAGAAGCAGCGCGCCAAACCGCGGGCCACCGGCAAACTGGCCGGCATTCCGATCGTGACGGTGTGACCCACATGAATCACTGGCGAGTCATCGACACGGGGCTCAGGCCGGCAGCGCAGAACATTGCGCTGAATCGCGCGCTGTTGGAGGCACGTCAGGCCGAGGAGATTCCCAGTACGCTGCGCTTTCTGCGTTTCACGCCTTCTGCACTGCTGGGCTACCACCAGAGTGCGGAGCAGGAACTCGACCTGGATTACTGTCGTGAGCAGGGCATTACTGTGCAGCGGCGCATTACCGGTGGTGGCGCGATCTATTTTGATGACACCCAGATGGGCTGGGAGTTGTATCTGCATAAGCGCGATCTGGGTACGGCGGACATGCAGGTGATTTCACAGCGTATTTGCAATGCCGCAGCGACGGCGATCAGCGCGCTCGGCGTGGATGCCCGGTTCCGGCCACGCAACGACATTGAGGTTGATGGGCGTAAGATTTCCGGTACCGGTGGTGCCTTCGACGGCGATGCGCTGATGTTTCAGGGCACGTTGCTGATCGAATTCGACGTCGAGAAAATGTTGCGGGTGCTGCGCATCTCCGCCGAGAAATTGTCCGACAAGGCCATCGCATCGGCGCGCGACCGGGTGGCCAATCTGAAGGATCTGCTGGGCCGGAGGCCCGATACGGCGGTGATCCGCGACAATATGGTCGAGGCGTTCGAAAGCACGTTTGATGTTGAATTCAGCGATGGCGATCTGACATTGTCCGAGGACCGTCGTTATCAGGCGGCGCTGCGCGAGATTGATCACCCCGACTGGGTAGGGCTGGTCAACCGGCCTGCAACCGACATGCCAATACTCGAAGCTGCGCAGAAATTTGCTGGCGGATTGTTGCGTGCCGCGGTGACTTACGACGTGACTACGCGGACCCTGCGCCAGGTCTGGTTTACCGGCGATTTATTTGTCAATCCGCGGCGCACGGTGGCGGATCTGGAAGCTGCACTGCGCGATGTGCCACTGGATCGGCTTGAACATAAAGTCAGCGCATTTTTTGCCGGCCGGCCGGTGGACATGCTGACACTGACCCCGGCCGATTTTGTAGCCGTGGTGCGCCTGGCGCTGAAACAACCGCTATTGGCAACGAATTCATGACGCCGCGTGATTGCGATGTGCTGGTCATCGGCCTCGGGCCGGGCGGTGGCGCTGCGGCTGCGGCTGCTGCGCGCGCCGGGCTGCGTGTGATGGCGATTGAGCGCAAGCGTGAAATCGGCACTCCCGTTCAATGCGCCGAATTCATCCCGATGCCGCTGTCGCGCCATGCTCAGGGTGCGGATGTGCTGGCGCAGCGGATTACCGCGATGAAAAGCGTGCTGCCATCGGGCGCCGTGGAGGACACGCCGTTTACCGGTCTGATGGTCGATCGCGCGGCTTTCGACCGCGCACTCGCACAAACGGCTATCGCGGCCGGAGCGATCGTGCATACGGCGAGTGTCTTGATTGCGCTGGACAGCGAGCGATGTATCGCCGAAATCAAGGGGCCCGAGGGATCATGCTCGGTACGTTATCGCGTGCTGATTGCAGCTGATGGTCCGCACTCCACGGCAGCCCGCCTGCTGGGACTGCCGCCGTTGCAGACGGTCAATACGCGGCAATATACGGTGCCGCTGATGCGAGCATTCAACGACACCGATATCTGGTTGTCAGCGGCCTATCCCGGCGGTTATGCGTGGCTGTTTCCCAAAGGCGATCGCGCCAACCTGGGGCTGGGCATGGACGCAGATGTTGAT
>JBBKXO010000058.1:0-9630 GCA_037969525.1 Burkholderiales bacterium
GCGCTGAAAATCCTGACGCCGTGCGAACCGCGCAATTTCTACTGCGCGGGACTCAACTACGCGGCGCACATCGAGTGGGCGGCCAAACGCAAGGGACTGGACGTCAAGCTGCCGCAGAAGGCCGACGTCGGTTACCGCTTGTCCAATGCGTTGGTGGCGACGGGGGGAGGCGATATTCATCAACCCGCCCAAGCCGGAAAACAACCGCATCAAAATACCCGACGCGCCGGGGCTGGGCTTCGAGCCGAACTACGCAGCGCTCGCCGACTGCAAGATTGATTGAGCAGGCACGGCAGCGGATTCAGACCGGCTCAGACGTGGCCGTACTTAGCGAGCACCTGCGCCAGCGTTGCACCGGCATCGAGTTCCGCGCGGATTTTGACTTCGGTTGCTGTCAGGCGCTCTGCTTCAGCAAGCACGCGTTCAGCGAGTGCGGCGGGCACGACAATCGCGCCGTCCACATCGGCCAGCACGAAATCGCCGGGATTGACCACGACGCGCTTCACGGTGGCGCCGGGCAGGTAGACCGGCGTCTGCCAGGCGGTGACTTTCCAGCGACCTATGGATTGCACCGGCGTGCGGTAACGCGCATAGACCGGGAATTTCTGTTTGGCGATCCAGTGGATGTCGCGGATGCCGCCGTCGATCAGCGCACCGGTGCAGCCGCGCATTTTCATGCCCAGTGCGAGGAGTTCGCCGAAAAAGCACACGCCTTCACCTTCGCCGCCCCAGACGCTGAGTTCACCCGGCCGCAGGCCGTCCAGGGCTGTCATCTTGTCGGGATCACCGCCGCCTGAGTAAGGACGCATCTCGCCGCCGATGGTATAAGCCCAGCCCGCCATTTTGCCGGCATCGGCGGGATAGGGCGTGAACTCCGGCGCCAGTCCGAAATCGGGGTGGCCCATTTCATCGAGCACGTCGGCGACCGTCGCGGTATCGACTTTGAGATAACGCTGGCGCAGGACCTCGGCGGCAGGTGCGGCAGGATCAAACGGTTGATTCATGGTCAGGTTCCATATCTGATGGATGATTTCGCCAGCTTGAGTGCGGCGAGTGCGCTGTAGCAGGCGAGCCACGCCGTTTTCGGATTTTCGGGTGCGGGCACATTCTCCAGCTTGATGCTGATGTTGCCGGTCTTGCCCTTGATGTCGATGAAATGCGTGTTGAACTTGAGTGCGGGGTCGGCCACGACTTTGAGCCGGGTGCGGTCAAAGCCGATGCCGGCCAGCGACAGCACGGCGGCAATGTTGACGTTGGCGGGAAAGTGCGGCACGCCCTCGCGCGCACTGCCCTCGAATAGCACGCAGGCTGTGCGAAGGTTGGCAAGATCAATGCCGAGTTTTTCGACGTAGGCGATGCCTTTCCACGCGGCCGGCGGTTTGGTCACGGCGATGGTCACTTCATCCACGCCGGCGATGCACGCCGCCTTGAGCGCATCCAGACCGCCGATGCCGCCCGAGGGCACGTAGAGCAGCGCACCGCTTTTCTGTGCTGCTGCTTCCAGCATTGCCCGTAACGCGTCATTGCCCATCGCACCGCACGACAACACGATGAATGCAATGCCCCGTTCCAGCAGTGGTGGGCCGAAATCGCGCACCACCTCGTGCGCCGCCGCCTCCACCACGACATCGGGGCGTGCGTCGATGAGGCCGGCCATGTCGGTGACGAAGGCGATGCCATGTTCGGCGGCCAGCGGCTTGCCGCGCGATTGCGCGCTGCGCCCGACGATGGCGACCACTTCTGCCGCGCCCAGATCGCCGCGCTGGATGTGTTCGATGAACAGGCGGGCGATGGTGCCGCCACCGATGATGCCTACGCGCATGGGAAAAGCTCCATAATCAGGATGATGGATGATACCGTTGCGCTGCCGTCCGACTAGAAGTCTGCACTGTCGTCAGCGGATTGCGGGTTGCGCCGATGATGGCGGCGATGCTGCCACAATGCAAACGCCACCGAGGCGACCGACAACGCGAGCAGTACGCCGGAGATCGGCCGGGTCAGGAACAGCCACACATCGGCATCGGTCATGATGGCGCGGATCAGATTGATTTCGATCTGGTCGCCGAGGATCACGCCGAGGATCAGCGGCGCCAGCGGGAATTTGAATTTCACCAGCGCGTAACCCAGCATGCCGAACAGCAGCAGTATATAGACGTCGCCCATCACATTGCTGAGCGCGTAGGAACCAACGGTGCAGAGCACCAGCACGATGGGGATCAGTATCGACTGCGGTACCCGGGTGATGCCGAGCATGAAGCGTGCGCCCAGCGCGAGGATCAGCACCATCAGTACATGGGCCACGATATAGGCGGCGAAGATGCCGTACGCCAGCTTCGATTGCTGCGTCATGAACAGCGGGCCGGACTGGATGCCGTGGATGGTCATGGCACCCAGCATGACCGCAGTGACGGCGTCTCCCGGGATGCCGAAGGCCATGATCGTGACCAGGGAGCCGCCGACGTTGGCGTTGTTCGAGGATTCCGAGGCGATGATGCCTTCGGGCGTGCCGGTGCCGAATTTCTCCGGGTGGCGGGATATTTTCTTGGCCTGGTCATACGCCATGACACTGGCGGCACTGCCGCCGATCGCCGGCAACACGCCGATCAGCAAGCCGACGAACGAGGTCCACAGCAGAAGGAATGGCTTTTTCAGTATTTCAGTAATGACTTTCAGGTGTGACACGGTCAGCTTGAGCGTGCGGTCCACGACGGCGGCTGCTGCTCCCGCGGCACGGCGTTTTTCGATGTCGGTCATGATCTGGGCAAAGGCGAACACACCGATCAGCACCGGCAGGAAGGAAATCCCGCCCTCCAGAAAACCGATGCCGAGGGTCAGTCGCTTCGCGCCCATCACCGGGTCGTTGCCCATGATGGTGACCACCAGACCCAGCGCGCCGGACAGCAGCCCCTTGGTGATCGACGAACCGGTCAGACCGGCGACCATGGACAGCGCGAAGATGAACAGCGAGAAAAATTCCCAGGGACCGAATTGCAGGGCGAACGCCGCCAGCGGCCCGGTGGTGGCGACCAGGAATACGCCGCCGATAAGTCCGCCGAAGAAGGAAGCCCAGATGCCCAGCCACAGCGCGCGGCCGGCCTCACCGCGCCACGCCATCGGAAAGCCGTCAAAAGTGGTGGCGATGGCGGAGGGCGTGCCGGGGATGCCGAGCAGCGTGGCGGTCACCAGGCCGCCCGCCGAACCGCCGACATACACGCCGGTCATCGCGGCCAGGCCCTGCAGCGGGTCCAGCCCGTAAGTGAAGGGCAGCACCACGATGATGGTCATGGTGATGGTCACACCGGGCAGTGCGCCGCCGATCACGCCGACCAGCGTGCCGATAAACAGCGGGACCAGGTATTTGACCTGGACAATGTTAACGATGCCGGTGAGCAGCAGTTCGTACATCGCGGCTAGAAATCCGTCCAGCGGCCGCGCGGAAGCAGCACGGCGAGATAGCTATCGAACATGACGTAGATGACGGCCGTGGTCACCAGCGCAGTGATGGCGACGATGATCCACTGCTTGAGGCTGCGCGGCGGGCGCAGCGTGGATTGCAGTACGGCGACGAAGGCCAGCGTAGACAGGCGGAAGCCGAGATAGGGCAGGGCCGCCACATACAGGATGAAAATCAGGAACGTCGCCGCGACCAGGCCGTAATTGGGTGCAGTGTCCGGGGTAGCAGCGGGCGCGGTGGTGGTTTTGCGCTGCTGGTTGATGATGTCTGCAATGATCAGCGCCAGCGCCAGTGCCGCTGTAATGCCCAGTACGATCCGGGGATAAAAGCCGGGCCCAACCGGCACCAGCAGGTTGGGCCCGGGGAGGCCGATTGTGGCAGCCAGCAGGCCCAGGCTTGCGGCAAGGCAAACGAGCCCGGCTATTCCGTCACGCCCCATCCGTGGCGATCAGCGCTTGAGCAGTCCCAGATCTTTGGATATGGCCCTGTTCTCGTCGTCGGTCTGTTTCAGCCAGCTGGCGTAACCCTTGCGGTCGAGGTAACGCACGGTTGTGCCCTGCCGCTTCATGGCTTCGGCAAACTCCGGATCCTTGGTCGCCTGCGCACACGACGACTCGAGCTTGGCCAGTACCGCAGCGGGTGTACCTTTGGGTGCGAGCAGGCCGCGATTGACGTCGTACACCACATTCACGCCCAACTCCTTCAGCGTCGGCACATTGGGCATTTCAGGATGCCGTTTTTCCGTGGCGATCGCGAGGAATTTAAGCTGGCCGGCATCGACTTTGCCTTTTTGCGTCAGGTTCGAGTCGGTGAGGTCGATATGACCGCCGAGTATGGCGTTCATGCGCGGGGCAAGGCCCTCATATGAGACATACTTGAACTTGACGCCGGCGGCTTTCTCGATCAACGCGGGAAAAAAATGGCTGGTTGAAGCCAGCGTCGCGCCTACAGTGATCTGCCCGGGCTTCGCTTTCGCGTCAGCGAGCAATTCTTTCGCATCTTTCCAGGGTGTTTTCGGCGATGCGGTCAGCACCGATGGCGTCGACGCAATCATGCAGATCGGATCAAAGTCGCTGTACTGCACATCGGCCACGCCGGTGTAATAGGTCGAGTGGATGTATTCGTGCGCGACGTAAAGCGTGTAGCCGTCAGCCGGCGCTTCCTTGGCTTCCCTGGCGCCCTTGGTGCCCGATGCGCCACCGACGTTCGCGATCAAGACGGTCTGGCCGAGTTGTTTCTGCATTGCCGGTGCGAAGGGGCGGAAGATGTTGTCAGTGTCGCCACCTGCAGCCCAGGGCACGACGACTTTGACGGGACGCTCGGGATAAGTAGCGGCAAGACCTGCGGCGGGGAACAACCCGGCGACTATTATTGCTGTGAGCAGCTTTTTCATGACATTCCTCCTGGTGGCGGTATGGCGTGGAAGGTGCAGCGGGTGGCGCCGGGCATCTTAACAACTCGGGTTTGGGCGCGCAATTGAACCGGTCCGGAGAACGGCAGGCCGCAGCCGGGTGGCCCGGGATTCCGGGCACGACCGTGCGCTGCACCAATGCCGCCGGAAGCGAGTGCCATGCATCCCGAAATTTATCGGACAGCGCTGTCCGCGGAGATAACAATCCGATTTAACATGCGGTCAGCGTCGGCATGACACTGACAAGGTGTCGGCCTTCATCTATTACGAAGAAAAATCGCCGCCCATGAAAATCTCCGAATACCTGCTGCAGACACTGGAACGCAATGGCGTTACGCGCATTTTCGGCAATCCCGGCACGACCGAGATTCCACTGGTGCGCGCGTGTGAGCAGCGCAAGAAACTGCGCTACGTGGTGGCGCTCTCCGAAGTGGCTGCCGTACCCATGGCCGACGGATACGCGCGCGCAACGCGCACGCTCGGCGTGGTCAACCTGCATGTCGCACCGGGACTCGGCAACGGCATGGGTAATCTGTACACCGCCGGCATAGCCGGTACGCCCATGCTGGTGCTGATCGGCGGTCAGGACCGGCGCTTCCTGCATACCAATCCCATCCTGTCAGGGCCGCTGGAAAAAATGGCTGGTTCAGTATGCAAAGCCGTGTTCGGCCTGAATACGCGATTTGATGCCGCTGCCAACGTAAGACAGGCGCTGCGCGCCGCGCTCACGCCGCCTTACGCGCCGGTCGCGCTGATCTGCCCGTCCGATCTGCTTGAGCAGGATACGGATGCCGTTCCGGCTGCAGTCACTGCGCCGGTACTGTCGTCACTATCGGCCAGGGATGCGCAGCGCTACGCGGATTTGCTCTCTGCCGCGAAGAAGCCCGCGCTGATTGCCGGAGAAGATGTGCATTGGCACGATGCCAGTGCCGAGCTGGAGGCTCTCGCAATGGCGCTGGGTGCACCGGTTTACGCCGCGCCTTATACCGGTGTGCTGCCAATATCCAGCCGTTCATCCGCCTATGCCGGCTATCTGCCGCCGAGCCTGCAGCAGATCGCCGAACGCCTGGCGTCGCACGACGCGCTGTTTTTCGTCGGCGGTCGCGGCCTGCGTACGACGCTCTACAGCGAGGCAAGGCTGCCGCAGCGTAAAGTCTGGACCGGAAATGATTCCAGGGTGTTGTCGGCAGACGGCGAATTCGACCTGGCGTGCGTTGGCGACACCAAAGAGGTGCTGCGGCAAATTCATGGCCTGGTCAAGGGCCGCGCCAGAAGGAAGTCGGTGTCATTGCGACCCGTCGTCGCGCCGCCAGTCAGCCGGGGAGCATCCCTGCATCCCTCACGTGCGATCCACACACTGCTGAGGCATTTTCACGACGCCGTCTGGGTCGATGAGTCAGGGCTGTCCACGTCCGATGTGCGTCAATGGATGGAACTCGCGGCAGGTGAATATCTGATCAACGGCAGCGGAGGCATCGGGTGGGGGTTGGCAGCATCGGTGGGCGCCGCGCTCGGTTGCGGCAAGCGCCAGGTCGTGGCGGTGATCGGCGATGGCTCGTCGCTCTACGCCTCCGAAGCGCTGTGGACCGCAGCACATCACGGTACCAAGCTGTTGCTGATCGTGCTGTCCAACCGCCGCTACGCGACGCTCAACGCGGCGGCCGGGCGACTGGCCGGCGGGGCACTCAAGGCATTCACGATCGAACCGCCGGTGCTGGATTTTTCGGGTTTGGCGAAACTCTACGGCTGGCGCCACATGCAGGCCATGACTGAGCGCGAACTGGACGCGAATCTCAAGTCATTGGGCAACAAACTGAAAGCTAATACACTGTTGGAATTGAAACTGGATCCCGCGGTGCAGCCTGTCACGGCGTCGCGGCATTTTTAGCTTCTTTTGCATTAATCTGCTTTTGCAGCATGCCGCGGGAGGACGCAACCATGGACGAACAACTGAGCCATTACGCTAACAAACTGGCCTACGAGACCGACTCGTGGGATTTGAAGGTTGCCCTGGAATCGGGAGCGAAGGTTCTGGTCATTGATGCCCGCTCACCTGAGGCTTATCAGAAAGAACACATACCCGGCGCGATCAATATGCCGCACAGAACCATGAATGCTGAAACGACCAGAAACCTTGACAGGACGGCGTTGGTGGTGACTTATTGCGATGGCATAGGTTGCAACGCATCGACCAAAGGTGCTTTGAACATGACGAGGCTGGGTTTCCAGGTCAAGGAACTCATGGGCGGCCTGGAATGGTGGAAAAGGGATGGCCACAAAACAGCTGGGAGTGCGGCGAGCCTATCGACCGCTGATTGCGGCTGCGACTGACCTAGGGCATGGCGCGGAATCTTACGGACCAAAAGGGAAATACATGAAATTCGGCCGCTTTGAATACCAGGAACGCATCATCTACGGACTCGTCGAAGGCGACCAGGTCGCTGAGCTCGAGGGGTCACCCTTCGACCGCTACCAGGTCACCAGCAACATCCACGCGCTGTCCGCGCTGAAAATCCTGACGCCGTGCGAACCGCGCAATTTCTACTGCGCAGGACTCAACTACGCGGCGCACATCGAGTGGGCGGCCAAACGCAAGGGACTGGACGTCAAGCTGCCGCAGAAGGCCGACGTCGGTTACCGTTCCAACAATGCGCTGGTGGCGACCGGTGAGGCGATCGTGATTCCCGCCGATTCCACTGGCCCGGTGCAGTTCGAGGGCGAGCTGGTGGCGGTGGTCGGCAAGACGGCAAAGAACCTGACCGAAGCCAACGCGCTGTCGTGCATTCTCGGTTACACGCTGGGCAACGATGTCAGCGAACGCAGCTGGCAGAAATCCGACCGCACGCTGTGGCGCGCAAAAAACTGCGACACCTGGAAACCGATGGGTCCGTTCATTGCGACGGATATCGATCCGATGAACCTCGATGTGGAAATCCGCATCAACGGCAACAGAGTGGCGGGCTACAACACCAGCAAGATGCTGTTCTCGGCGCAGCACTACATCGCCGAGATCACCAAGTACATGACGCTGCATCCCGGCGACGTGATCTGGCTGGGGACGGACGATGCGACCGAGCCCGACCTCAAGGACGGCGACGTATGCGAGATCGTGCAGCAGGACATCGGCGTGCTGCGCAGCCCGGTGCAGCGGGCTAAGGCGTAGAGTTATATAAGTAGTTGATTATATTGATGTTTTTATAATACAGCGGGTCTCGTATCAGTGCTGACCGCCGGGCTACGGATCAGCGTTACAAAGCGCTACAAAAAATATGGAAGCGTTTGCAGTTGCGCAGCGTCAGGCGCGAGAGTTTTTTATCGCCATCGACAGGGTTGGCCAATTGAACGGCATTAATTTGAATGGGGAGCGGTGACTGATGAGCAAGCCGGTGTGTCTGCTGTGGCTGGATGATTTCGAGTTCTACAAGACTGCGCTGGCCCGCGTTGGACTCGCGGACCATTTCGAGCTGCATCACGTCAAACGTGACGGGCAGCCGCCTGCAGATCTGATCCCGCGGGTGGAGGTGCTGGCCGGATGGAAGCATGGCGGCCATCTCGCGCGCATGCCCAAGTTGCGCTGGGTGCAGGCGATGACGGCCGGTGTGGAAGCCTGGCTGGACGCACCCGGTCTGCGCGACGAAGTGACGCTTTGCTGCGCCCGCGGTTCGCACCGCAACTCGATGTCTGAAAACATACTCGGTGCGCTGTTCCACCTGACCAAACCCTATATGGCGGTTGCGCTCGATCAGAAGGACAGCCGCTGGACGCGGCGCCAGTCCCGGCTGCTGGCCGGGCAGACCCTGGGCATCCTCGGCCTCGGTGCGATCGGTCAGGAACTGGCGCGCAAGGCGGCGGCACTGGAAATGAGCGTGATCGGCACCCGGCGCACGCCCGAGCCGGTGCCGCATGTAGCGCAGGTGTATTCCGGTGCACAGACCGATGAAGTCCTGCGCCAGTCGGACTTCGTTGTGCTGCTGATGCCGGCGACGGCAGAGACCGACAATTTCATCAACACGGCGCGCCTGCAGGCGATGAAACCCGAGGCCTGGCTGCTCAACTTCGCCCGCGGTCCGCTGATCGTGGATGCAGACCTCATTGCTGCGGTGAAAAACAAAACCATCGCCGGCGCGGTGCTGGATGTGTTCCGCGAAGAGCCGTTGCCGGCAACGCATCCCTTCTGGACCACGGACGGCATCCTCGTGCTGCCGCATATCGGTGGCGGTTATGCCAACCGCGGTGCCGTAGTCGCTGACATTTTTGTGGAAAATGCGCGGCGTTTTCTGGCGGGCGAGCCATTTGCGACCGCAGTAGACCGGACACGCGGGTATTAGCGTTGCCATCAGGCGGCGCGAGAAGTGAGTATAAGTAGTTGATTATATTAATTATTTTATTGAAGCCCAAGCCGGCACATAGGTGCTGCATGAGCGTTGCGTGACTGCTGCATGAGCTTGGTCGCCTCTGGGCAAAGGTCAGATGCACAGACTGTTTCCGTGCTTGTTGCATGACGGACCGCTTGATACTCTGCAAGGCGGTCTACCAAAAAACCTATAAACGACACCTGCCGGAGGCGAAGATGAACGGAGTGTTCGCAAGAATCTGCAACGCTTTTCTGATGTTGTTGCTGAGCAGTTTTGTGGTGGGCGTCGCTTACGCACAAAACTATCCCACCAAACCGATACGCATGATCATCGCGCTGGCGCCGGGCGGCGGCGTGGATACCACCGGCCGCTTCATCGCACTGAAGTTGAGTGAGGCCTGGCACCAGACT
>JBBKXO010000059.1:0-6554 GCA_037969525.1 Burkholderiales bacterium
GTGCGGCAGGGCGAATCCCTGTTCACCATCGACCCCGCACCTTTCCAGTTGGCGCTCGCACGCGCAACCGCCGACCTCGGCGTGACCGAAGCAAGGCTGCAGCAGGCACAGCGGGAACTGGCACGGCTGAAGCCGGTATACGAGGCCAAAGCGGTCAGCCAGAAGGAATTTGACGACGCTACCTCCAATGAGCGCATTGCCCGCGCCGAAGTCGAAAGCACGCGCGCCCGCCTGAATGAGGCCCGCCTCAACCTGGATTGGACCCGCGTTGAATCACCGATCTCTGGCATCGCCAGCCGTGCTGCGGTCTCCGAAGGATCACTGGTTTCGGGACCCAGCGTGCTGCTGACCTCGGTCACTCAGACCGATCCCATGTATGTGATTTACGGCGTGTCCGACCGCGATACGCTGGCTTTACGCAATGATGTGGATGCCGGGCGTCTTAAACTGCCGGCCGATGGGAAGCTTCAGGCCACCCTCAAGCTGTCGGATGGCAACACGTATTCGCGCAAAGGCGCAGTCAATTTTGTCGAGGTACGCATCAATACGGCAACCGGCAGCAGCGAAACACGTGCGGAGTTCCCCAATCCAGGCAATCTGCTGCGGACCGGCCAGTTTGTGCGCATCATGCTCTCGGGTGCGATCCGTCCAGCTGCCATCGTCGTGCCACAGCGCGCTGTGCTGGAAGGACCGACCGGCAAGTTTGTGTATACCGTCAACGCTGAATCCAAGGCCGAGCCGCGTCCGGTCGAAGTGGGCGCGTGGACCGAAGGTGGCTGGGTCCTGCATTCAGGCATCAAGGCCGGCGACCGCATCATTGTCGACGGCGTGATGAAAATCGGGCCCGGTGCTCCGGTCAATGTCACCGACCCTGCAAGTGAGGGTGCGCCACAGGCCCCGGGGAAACCGGCGGACAAGCCCGCCGCAAAACCGGCGAATAAACCTAAAACGCAGTCCTGAACAGAACGGACTGAGCCATGATTTCACGCTTCTTCATCGATCGGCCGATATTCGCGGCCGTACTGTCGATATTCATCATCATCGCCGGCCTTGCGGCAATACGTGTATTGCCGATTGCACAGTATCCGGAAATTGCCCCACCGGTGGTCACGGTGCGCGCAATCTATCCCGGCGCTTCGGCCCAGGTGATTGAGCAGACCGTCGCCGCGCCGCTGGAAAACCAGATCACCGGCGTCGAAAAAATGCTCTTCATGAGCTCGACGTCCACGGCACAGGGTGTGGTTGAAATCCAGATCACCTTCGACATCGGCACCGACGTCGATACCGCGGCCCTCAACGTCAACAACCGCGTCAAGCAGGTCGAGCCGCGACTGCCCGCGGAAGTGCGGCGCCAGGGCGTGTCGGTAGAGAAAGGCTCTTCATCGTTCCTGCAGGTGATTGCCTTCACTTCTCCCGACGGCAGCCACGACGACCTGTTCATCTCGAACTACGTGACGCTGAATGTGCTGGACTCCATCAAGCGCATCCCGGGCACGACCAACGTGCAGATTTTCGGTGCCAAGGACTATGCGATGCGCATCTGGACGCGCCCTGACCGCATGGCCCAGTTGAAAGTGACGCCCGGCGATCTGCTGCGCGCGCTGAATGAACAGAACGCACAGTTTGCCGTCGGTAAAATCGGTCAGGCCCCGACCGGCGGCCCGCAGGAACTGGTGTATTCGATCACCACCAAGGGCCGACTTTCCGAACCTGAGGAATTCGAAAATATCATCATCCGCGCCGAACCCAACGGCTCTTTGCTGCGCCTGAAAGACGTGGCGCGTGTCGAGCTGGGCGCCAAGGACCATGAATTCATGGGCCGGGTCAATGGCAAATCAGCAACACTGATCGGTATTTTTCTGCAGCCGGGAGCCAACGCCCTGGCCACCGCCGATCTCGTCACCGCCGAAATGAACCGGCTGAAGGAGCGCTTTCCGACGGGCCTGGCCCATGCCGCGGTGTACGACACAACCCGTTTCGTCGCCGTGTCGATCCGTGAAGTGGCAAAAACGCTGGCCGAAGCCATGCTGCTGGTATTCCTGGTCGTGTTCATGTTCCTCCAGAACTGGCGTGCCACGCTGATTCCGTTCGCCGCGGTGCCGGTATCGCTGATCGGCACCTTCGCCGGCCTGCTGCTGCTCGGTTATTCAATCAATACACTGACGCTGTTCGGCATGGTGCTGGCGATCGGCATAGTCGTCGACGATGCCATCGTCGTGCTCGAAAACGTCGAACGCATCATGCGCGAGGAAAAACTCGATGCGCGCGAAGCGGCAATCAAGGCCATGCGCGAAGTAACCGGGCCGGTGATCGCCATTGTGCTGACACTCACGGCCGTGTTCATACCGATTGCCTTCCTCGGCGGACTGACCGGTGAACTGTACCGACAGTTTGCGGTAACCATCTCGATTGCAGTGGTCATATCGGGACTGGTCGCGCTGACGCTGACGCCCAGCCTGTGTGTGCTAATTCTCAAGCAGCAACACCATGAGCCGGGCCGGTTTTTCAGTTGGTTCAATCGCATGTTCCTGCGCATGACCGGACGTTATGTCGACGGTGTGACATGGATGCTGCGCCGTGGCGCAGTTGCACTGCTGCTGTTTATCGGCATGGTGGTCATCACCGCCGGACTGTGGCGCGCGACGCCGGGTTCTCTGGTGCCGGACGAAGACCAGGGTTATTACATCGCCGCCGTGCTGCTGCCGGATGGCGCGACGCTGCAACGCACCGATCAAGTGGTCAGCGAAGTCGTTGCCGCGATCAAATCCAATCCGGCCAACGATTATGCCATCGCCTTTACCGGTATGGACTTTCTCGGCGGCGGATTCCGCAACAACGCAGCGACGATATTCGTCACCCAGAAACACTGGGATGAGCGTACGGTATCGACGCCGCAGCTGGTGGGCGAGTTCTTCATGAAAACCGCCCACATCAAGGAAGCGCTGGTGCTGGGCTTCAACCCGCCGCCGATTTTCGGCCTGGGCAGCGCCGGCGGCTTCGAGTTCTACCTGCAGAATCGCGGCGACGGCGGCCCGAAACGGCTGGCCGAGGTGTCGCAGCAGTTTCTCGGCGCAGTCGCCGCGGATCCCATGTTCAAGGGCCAGCAGGTCAACACGCTGTGGCGCGCCAATGTGCCGCAACTGTATGTGGAAACCAACCGCGAAAAAGCAAAGTCACTCGGGGTCTCGCTCGACGAACTCTACAGCTCGCTGGCCGCAACGCTGGGCACTTATTACGTGAACGACTTCAACAAGTTCGGCCGCACCTGGCAGGTGCTGATGTCAGCCGAGCCCGCCTACCGCAACCACCCGGACGATGTCGGCGCCGTCTATGTGCGATCCGACCGCGGCGCGATGATTCCACTGTCATCCCTCGCCAACGTGCAGTATTCATCCGGGCCGGATACGCTGAACCGCTTCAACAACCTGCCTGCGGTGAAGATATTCGGTGCTGCAGCCCCCGGCTTCAGCTCTGGCGAGGCGATTGCGCGCATGGAAAAAATCGCCAATGAAAACCTGCCGCCGGAATTCAGTTACGACTGGGGCGGCGCCTCCTACCAGGAAAAACGCTCTGGCGGTACCGCGATAATCGCGTTGGGATTGGCCGTGGTCATGGTGTTCCTGATTCTTGCCGCACAGTATGACAAATGGTCACTGCCGCTGTCGGTGCTGCTGGCCCTGCCCTTCGGCACCTTCGGTGCACTGATGGCAGTGTGGTTGCGCGGCTTTAGCAATGACGTGTATTTCCAGATCGGTCTGGTGACGCTGCTCGGCCTCGCCGCCAAAAACGCGATCCTGATCGTCGAGTATGCGGTGCTTAAAAAGCAGGAGGGCTACTCCACGTCCGCAGCTGCCATCGAAGCGGCGCGCCTGCGCTTCCGGCCGATCCTGATGACCTCGCTGGCCTTCATTCTCGGCGTATTGCCGCTGGCGCTGTCCACCGGCGCCGGTGCCGGTGCCCGGCACTCGGCAGGCACCGGCGTTGTGGGCGGCATGCTTGCGGCCACCTTCCTCGCCATATTCTTCATCCCGTGGTTCTACAAAATGATTGTAGATCGCAAACTGTCTGACTCACGGTCGACGGCGGAGATTGAGGAAGAAGTCGCACACCATCGCAATCAGACGCTGCGCACGGTACACACCCCGCGCCACGCTCCAGCGGTCAAAGGAGACGGCGATGAGTAAAAGAATGTTGTTTTTAAATGTATTTTTAATTTCCGCGCTGGCTGGTTGCGCAACGGGACCGGCCTATGAGCGGCCGGCCACGGAACTGCCCGAGGCCTGGCAGGCTGCACCCGCCCAGGGTCAGGCCATCCCCGCTGAACGCTGGTGGACGCTCTACGGTGACGCCACGCTGGACCGGCTGATTGCCGAAGCGCTGACGCACAACCAGGACCTGGCGTTGGCCACCGCGCGCCTCGATGAAGCACGGGCCCTGGCCAGGATTTCCGATGCCCAACTGATACCGTCTGTCGATGCCGCTTTCCAGCGCGACCGCTCGCGGCGATCAAACAGCACCGCGACGCGCTTTCCGGGATCACTGGAAAACAACAATTACCGCGCTCAACTCAATGTCTCTTACGAACTCGACCTGTGGGGCCGCCTGCGCAACAGTGCCGATGCCGCACGCGCCGAACTACTGGCAACAACGGCGGCACGCGAAACAGTGCTCATTGCATTGACTGCCGAGGTTAGCCAGTCCTATTACGCCGTTGTGGCCTACGATGCCCAAATCGCCGCGACTCGCAGATCACTGGAACTGCGCCAGGACAACCTGCGCCTGCAGCGTATCCGCGCCAACGCCGGACTGATCAACGATTTCGCGTTGCGCCAGTTGGAGGCCGAAGTCGCTGCAGCACAGGCACAACTTCCGGCGCTGGAGCGCCGCCGTACCGGCGAGGAACTCGCGCTGGGTGTGTTGCTGGGCCGCAGCCCGCGTGCCTTGATCAACGAACCTGTGTCCCGCGTTGCGCAACCCGCTCAGCCGGCGGCACCGGTGGTCCCGGCCGATCTTCCTTCGGCGCTGCTGCTGCGCCGACCCGACATCGTCGCCGCAGAGCAACGGCTGATTGCCGCCAACGCCCGCATAGCTGCCGCACGCGCGGCGCTGTTCCCGCGGATCGGACTCAGCGGTTATCTGGGCAGCGAAAGTGCCGCATTGACCAATCTGTTCTCCGGGCCGGCGCAAATCTGGAGCCTCGGGTTTGCGCTGGCACAACCCATTTTCCAGGGTGGCCGTCTATTTGGCGAAATCGAGGCGGTGGAAGCACGCGAACGGCAGGCACTGGCTCAATACCAGAAAACCCTGCAGACGGCATTTCGTGAAACCCACGATGCGCTGGTGGCGCAGACCAAAGCACGGGAAGTATTCGATGCCGAAAACGCGCGTGCTACAGCTCTGGGCGAATCATTGAGACTTGCGCGCATCCGTTACGAAAATGGTCTGACCAGCCAGCTGGAGGTGCTCGATTCCGAGCGCAGCCTGCTCAACGCCGAACTGAACCGCGCTGATGCCCTGCGCGCACAGCGCGCGGCCATCGCCGATGTGGTGAAAGCCCTCGGTGGCGGCTGGAGCGGGTTCGCCGCAGCCGACGCTACTTCCGCGCGCTAATCGCTGCCCCGGGCACCCTGCGCCATTGCGCGCCGGCGGGGTGCCTGATGTATAGTTATATTGTCATCAAGCTGACCGCACGGCCCTGATATCCGGCATCCGTGCTGCTGACACGCCCTGGAGCCCACATGAAAATAGACCGCATCCATCATCTCAACATCCGCTGCGCCCCAAGCGACCTCGGGAAGATCGAGAAATTTTACGGCGAAGTCGTCGGCCTGAAAAAAGGACCGCGTCCAAACTTTCCCAATCCGGGCATCTGGCTTTATCTCGATGATCATCCGCTGGTGCATGTCAGCGCCCGCTGCGCGGAAGGTTTCCTGCAGGAAAAACACCACGGCAGCGTGGACCATATTGCATTCCAGGTTCACGGCGCCGCCGAGTTCCAGAAAAAACTGGATTCCATGAAAGTGCCTTACGAACAGCAGAACGTCGCTGACGCGGGCTACCAGATTTTCTTGCGTGATCCGATCGGCACCATGCTCGAGTTCAATTTCGCCAACAGCGAAGCTCCCGGTGTGCTGGCATCGGGCACCCTCGCCCCACGCCAGACCGCCACCGCCGCCTGACAGCCGGAATCATCCCGCGTAAGGTTTGCCCCAGCCGCCATTGTAAAAGCGCTCCGCTGTGGGTTGGCGCCCGCGCGGCTTGAGTTCCTTCGCTTTCGTTTCGTCATCAAGCACATCCGGTTCTGCCTGATAACCGACTGCAATCATCGCCATCGGCGTGAATGTCTCAGGAATTGCAAAAGCCGCACGCGCCTTGGCCATGTCAAATCCGCCCATTTGGTGACTGACCAAACCCTGCGCCAACGCCTCCACTGCCAGCGACAGCGACGCCATGCCCGTGTCGTACTGCGCCCAGCGATTGGGGTTGCCGTTTTTCAGCTTCGAATCCGCACAGGCCAGGAACAGCAGCGGCACGTTCTTGACCCATTTTTTATT
>JBBKXO010000060.1:0-4484 GCA_037969525.1 Burkholderiales bacterium
TTGCGCAACCGGATATGCAGCTCGCGCAACTGGCGTTCGGTCACTACGCTCGGCGCCTCAACCATCAGATCCTGTCCGCGCTGCGTTTTTGGGAACGCGATCACTTCGCGTATCGATTCTGCGCCGGTCATCAGAGTCACCATGCGATCCAGCCCGAACGCAATGCCGCCGTGTGGCGGCGCGCCGTAGGACAGCGCATCCAGCAAGAATCCGAATTTCGCCCGCGCGTCTTCCGGCGATATGCCCAGCGCAGCAAACACCTGCGACTGCACCTCGGCGCGGTGTATACGCACCGAGCCGCCGCCAATTTCCCAGCCATTCAATGCCACGTCGTAGGCCTTGGCCAGCACCTTGCCGGGATCCGTGGTCAGCAGCTCCAGATGCTCATCCTTGGGTGCGGTAAACGGGTGATGCGCCGCGACCCAGCGTTTTTCATCCTCGTCGTAATCGAATGCCGGGAAATCCACTATCCAGCACGGACGCCATGCCGATTCAGCATGTCCTTTTTCGTGCCCGACTTTGACCCGCAGCGCACCCAGCGCGTCGCAGACGACCTTCCTGCGATCGGCGCCGAAGAAAATCAAGTCGCCGTTGGCAGCACCGGTTCGGGCCAGGATTTCAGCAAGCACCGACTGCGGCAGAAACTTGACGATCGGCGATTGCAGTCCCTCGTCGTTGAGCTTGGTCACGTCGTTGACCTTGATATAAGCCAGACCCTTGGCGCCGTAAATCCCCACAAATGCGGTGTATTCGTCGATTTCCTTGCGCGTCAGTGCTGCGCCGCCAGGCACGCGCAGCGCCACCACGCAACCGTCCTTCAACGCAATCGCCTGCTTGAACACCTTGAAATCGACCTGGGTCATCAGATCGCTGAGCTCGGTCAGTTCAAGCTTGACCCGCAAGTCGGGTTTGTCCGAACCATAACGCGCCATAGCTTCGGCGTAAGTCAGCCGGGGAAACTCGCCGAGGTCGACATTCAACACATCCTGGAACAAATGCCGGATCAGTCCTTCCATCAGATCCTGGATTTCCCGCTCGCCGAGGAACGACGTCTCAACGTCAACCTGCGTGAATTCCGGCTGGCGATCAGCGCGCAAATCCTCATCGCGGAAACATTTGACAATCTGGTAGTAGCGGTCGTAACCGGCCACCATCAGCAACTGTTTGAACAACTGCGGGGACTGCGGCAATGCATAAAATTGACCTTCGTGCATGCGCGCAGGCACCAGGAATTCGCGCGCACCTTCCGGCGTGGATTTGTAGAGCATTGGCGTTTCAATATCGATGAAACCGTGGTCATCGAGATAATTGCGTATCGCACGACTCGCGCGATGACGCAGTCGCAGGTTTTTCTGCATCTGCGGCCGCCGCAAATCAAGGAACCGGTATTGCAGCCGGACATTCTCCGACAACTGCTCGTCGTCGATCATGAACGGCGGCGTCTGCGACGCGTTCAGTACTTCGAGCTCTGTCGCCAGCACCTCGATCTCGCCGCTGACCAGGCCGGAATTGGTGGTGCCGGCGGGCCGCTCGCGCACGCGGCCTTCGACGCGCACCACGAATTCATTGCGCAGGCTATCGGCAATCTTGAAGGAATCCGGACGGTCGGGATCACAGACGATCTGCACCAGTCCCTCGCGATCACGCAGGTCTATAAAAATGACGCCACCATGGTCGCGACGACGATGCACCCAGCCACTGAGGCTTACGGTCTGACCAAGGTATTTGCGGTCAATCAGACCGCAGTAATTGCTGCGTATAGACATAAGTAGTTGATTTTAAATGATATTATTTTTATCGTCGACCACGATCAACGGTGCGCCATTGCCGCTGCTCGGCGCCACCACACCCATGGACACGATGTACTTGAAAGCGGCATCGACCGACATGTCGATCTCTATGGCATCTTCACGCCGCACGTAAAAATAGAATCCATTGACCGGGCTGGGCGTGGTCGGAATAAACACGGCAACATAGTCGTCCGGCAGGCACTTGGCAACTTCCGCAGGCACATTGGTCTGGAACGCCAGCGACCACGCCTGGGGATGCGGATAACGTACCAGCAGCACCTTGCGGAACGCGTGACCGGTGCCTGAGAACAGGGTGTCGCTGACCTGCTTGACGCTGTGATAAATGGTGTTGACGATGGGTATGCGCGCAAGGATGCCTTCCCAGAAGGACACCAGTTTCTGGCCAAGGAAGTTGGCCGCCAGCACCCCGGTAAAAAAAACGATCAGCACGGTGAGTATCACGCCCAGTCCGGGCACATGCACACCCAGCCAGTTCTCCGTGAGCAATGCCTTCGGCACCAGTTGCAGCGACTGGTCCATGGTACTCACCAGCAGATTGAGCACCCACAGCGTAATCACCAGCGGCACCCAGATCAGCACGCCGGTGATGATGTAGCTCTTGATTGAAGATTTCTTAAACATGAATATCGATGTAGCGCACGCCTTGCGGCGACGGGTCTGTGTCAGTGCGAATCAGCGCGTATCGGGTATAGCGGCGCCCCAATTGCGTCGCAAGGATCAGTTGGAGGCGGGAGACGCCCCAGCGCTGGGAGCCGCTTCGGCCTTCGAATCGGCCTTCGAATCAGCCTTCGAATCAGCCTTCTTTGGCGCATCGTCACCCTTGCCCGCGCCTGCCTTGGTTTCGTCGGACTTGGTATCGCTCGATTTGGTCTCACTGGTTTTGGTCGCGCCCGATTTGCTCTCGCTCGGCTTGGCGACGCCGCTGTTCTTGAAATCTGTCGCATACCAGCCGCTGCCCTTGAGCTGGAAGCCCGCCGCAGTGACCATTTTGTTTAAAGACGGTTTGCCGCACTCCGGGCAATCCGTAAGCCGCGCATCGGTGATGCGTTGCAGGAATTCCTTCTGGAAACCGCACGCCCCGCAGCGGTATTCATAAATTGGCATGGCGCAACCTAAAAATCCAAAAAAGCATTATACCTTAGAAGGTTACAGAAACTTCCGGTGGATATCGAGGCCCTGCAGCGTACAGGGTGGGAGGGTCCCTGCGACATGCTTGGCGCGGCGCACCAGTCACGGCACAATCGGGCTCAGGTTAGCCTGTTGAACAAAAAGCATTTTTTGAAACCGCCCTCAATGCCCGACCATATACTCGTCCTGAACGCCGGCTCGTCCAGCATCAAATTTGCGGTTTTTGCCGTCGCTGAACCGCTGCGGCGGACTACGCAGGGCGTGATATCGGGCATCGGCTCGAGTACGGTCTTCAAGGCAGGCAATGATCAGGGACCGTTGTCCGGTAAGCTGCCTCCCGGCCCGCTGAACCACGAGACCACCCTGGCATGGCTATTCGACTGGCTGGACGCGGGAAACCATGCAAGCCGACTTTTGGGTGCCGGCCACCGGGTGGTGCATGGCGGCGAGCACTACGACGCGCCACTGGTCGTGAATGGGCAGAACCTCGCCAAACTTGAGGCGTTGTCGCCGCTGGCGCCGCTGCATCAACCGCATAATCTCGCGGCCATTAAGGCATTGCGAAAACTGCGTCCAGACCTGGCCCAGATTGCCTGTTTCGACACGGCATTCCACTGCACCCAACCCGTTGTCGCACAGACACTGGCGCTGCCGAGGGCAGTCACCAGCGGCGGACTACGCCGCTACGGATTCCACGGTCTGTCCTATGAATACATCGCCGGCACATTGCCAGACCACCTCGGAGCGGCGGCTGACAGCCGCATTATCGTCGCCCATTTGGGCAACGGCGCCAGCATGTGTGCCATGCACAACCGCCGGAGCATAGCCACCACGATGGGGTTTAGCACGCTGGACGGACTGGTCATGGGCACCCGCTGCGGATCCATCGATCCAGGCGTGCTGTTTTACCTGATGCACGAGAAAGGCATGGCCTCCGCCGATGTCGAAAACATGCTGTATCGCCAGTCCGGGCTGCTCGGCCTTTCAGAAATCAGCAATGACATGCGCACCCTGCTCGACAGCAACGCGCCGCAGGCGCGCGCCGCCATCGACCAGTTTGTATATCGCGCCGTGCTTGAAGCCGGCGCACTTGCCGCGGCGCTTGAAGGCTTGGATGCGCTGGTTTTCACCGGTGGCATCGGCGAACATGCCGGGGCGGTACGCGCGATGATCTGTGAAAAGCTGGCATGGCTGGGCATCGCTTTGGACCCGGCCGCCAACGCGGGCAATGCGGCGCGCATTTCCTCGGCCGCCAGCCGCGTCAGCGTCTGCGTCATCCCCACGGATGAGGAAATGATCATTGCGCAGCATACCCGCCGGCTGCTGCAATCCGCTCACGCAACAGTGCAATAAAAAAGCCGGGCTGCAGCCCGGCTTCGATGACGATGGCTGTCGCCTAAAAAGGAATGTCGTCATCCATATCATCAAAACTGCCGCCGCTTTTTTTCGCTGGCGCCTTGCTGCCCCCGGCGGCAGATTCACGTGAGCCGCGCTTCTCTGCACCGCCACTGTCTCCGCCATCTCCGCCACCGCCGCCACCACCAC
>JBBKXO010000061.1:0-4753 GCA_037969525.1 Burkholderiales bacterium
CCGGATGACTTGATGATTTTTGCGTAGAGCGCAATTTCTTCGCGCATGATTTTCGCAAGGCCTTCCGGACCGCCAACGACCACATCCGCACCACGTTTGGCAAAACGCTCGCGGAAATCCGGGCTCTCCACGGCCGCAGCCAGATCACGGTGCAGCTTGGCAATGACCTCCGGTGGCGTACCCGCGCGCACGAACACGCCCATCCAGCCGTCAAGATCGAACTGGGGCAGCGTTTTGCCCACACCCGGAACATCGGGCAGCACTGCCGCGCCGCGTGTCGCTGAAATCGCGATCGCACGCACCCGCTTGCCTTCGATATGCGGCAGCACGCCGACGATGTTGGCAAACATCAGGTCCATCTGTCCGCTCAGCAAATCGATGAATGCCGGCGCGGCGCCCTTGTACGGAACATGGGTCATTCTGACTTTCGCCAGCGCCTGCAGATGCTCCATGCCGAGATGCTGCAGGTTGCCGATGCCCGCAGACGCGTAATTGAGTTTGCCGGGATTCGACTTCGCCAGCGCGACAAGCTCCTTCACCGAACGCACCGGCAGCGACGGATGCACCACCAGCACCATCGGCGCGCCGATGATCTGCGTCACCGGCGCCAGGTCCGTGCGCGGGTCATACGGCAGATCCTTGCGCAACGTGACGTTGACCGTGATCGGGCCAGAATTGGCCAGCACCATGGTGTAACCATCGGGTGCAGACTTCGCCACCACATCGGCACCGATGCTGCCGCCGGCGCCACTACGATTGTCGACCAGCACCTGCTGACCCCACACCGGCGCCAGTTTCTGGCCGACGGCACGCGCAATTTCATCGAGCGGTCCGCCCGGCGGATAAGGCACGACGAAACGCACCGGCTTCGCCGGAAACGGCTGTGCTGCCGCAGGCAGCGCCAGTCCCGACATGCCGATCAGTAACGCAATGACTGCACCATCAATCCTCGTCATGGTCATCCTCCCCGTGTCAACCGGCACGCGCCGGTACTAAAGGTTTGCAGCGATCCAGTCGGCCACGTAAGTTGCGCCGAGAAAACGGTTGTCCCCCTGGCAATGCTCGGCGCCGCCTTCTTCCTCGGTAAACACCTTGAGCGTTTTTTTCTTTGAACTCACCGCGTCGTACAACAGTTTTGCATTGGCCACCGGTGAAATGGAGTCTGCTTCGCCATGGGTCACCAGGAACGGACAGGTAATCTTGTTCGCCACACCTTCGAGTTTGTACAATTCGCATTTTTTCATTGCCGAATCCATGTCCGGCATGCCCATCACCCAGGGCAACTGGTAATGCGGTGCCGACAACTGGGTACCACCGGATTCCTGGATTTTGCGCCGCGTAATCCAGGTCGCGTGGTAGTCGTAATGACCGCCCCAGGCGATGCATGCGGCAAAACGTTTTTCGAAGGCCGCGACGCGCGGCGCGTAATAACCACCCATGCTGTAGGCCATGATGGCGATCCGCTGGGCATCCACCTCGGGGCGTGCCGCCAGATATTCATAGGCCGCCGTGCCCGGCACTTCGTAATCCGGACGGCTGGGAATATTCTGCAGCCGCAGTGTCTCGCCCTGCCCCGGCCCGTCAATGGCCAGCGTGTTGATGCCGCGCAACGCCAGTTCGACGCCACCGAACAGGATGGACAGCTCCTTGGTGCTGTCGAGTCCGTCAAAAAAACACACGGTCGGCGCCTGCTTCGCACCCGGCGCCTTCATGAACCACGCCGGCAGCGTGGTCGCCTTGCCTTCGTGTACATAGGGCACCTCGACACGCTCGATATTCGGATAACGATCCTTGATGCCCAGACGGAAACAGCGCAGGCAGCTTTGATAGAGCTCGATCTTCTTCGGACCGAGACCGACGAAACGTTCGCCGACAAAGTAATAAGTGGCGGCACGCAGATAATGACCGGCGGCAGACAGGATGAACCCGTCCTTCTTTGCCGCATCGCCCATGGCCTCGATGCGCTGCGCCTCTTTCTCCCACTCCGCACCCCAGGCCTCGTTGTCGCCGACCTTACCCTTCAGGCGACGTCCGACACGATCGACTTCACTGATCGCCGAACCGCCCCAGCGCGCCATCTCGATGACTATCATCATGCCCTGCGACCACATGAAACTTTCGGGGAAATACTGGAATCCGGCCTTCATGCACACTCCCTGTAATTCAGTTGAAACCAGGTTATCGGCTGACGCTGCCTGCCATGCCCACTGTTTTCAGCAGCTTCGCGTATTTAACCGTATCCGACTTGATCAGTGCTGCAAACTGCTCCGGCTTACCACCGACCACTTCTGCGCCGCGCGCAGCCATGCGCTCGGCCATCTCCGGCGTGCGCAACACCGTGTTGAGCTCATGATTCAGGCGCCGCACGATCGCTGCGGGCGTGCCGCGCGGCACCAAAACGCCGTGCCAGATGCTGGCATCGAAGCCGGGGATGGTTTCACCGACTGCCTCCACGTCAGGCGCTCCCTTTACCCGCTTCGGGGTCAATGCCGCCAGCGCGCGGATCCGCCCTGCATTCACGTGCGGCATGGCCGAAATCATCGGGCCGGCCATCATGTGCACCTGCCCGGAAATCGTGTCGGTCAACGCCGGACCACCGCCCTTGTAAGGAACATGCACCATGCGGATGCCGGTGGTGGTGTTGAACAGCTCGATCGCCAGGTGTCCGGCGCTGCCATTGCCTGATGATGCAAAGTTGAGCTGCCCCGGTCGCGCCTTGGCGTACACAATCAGTTCCGCAACGCTTTTTACCGGCAGCGCGTTGGCTGTTACCAGCATCAGGGCTATGGTGTTGAGCTGGATCACCGGCGTGAAATCGCGCGCCGGGTCATACGGCAGATTGCGGTACAGCGTCTGATTGACCGATACGCTGGCTGGCAGACAGAACACCATTGTGTAACCGTCCGCCGGCGCATTGGCGCCGAGCTCGGTGCCGATGATGGCATTGGCACCGCCCCGGTTGTCAACGACGATCTGCTGCTTCAGCAAATCGCCCAGCGGCTGCGCGATCAACCGCGCCACGGTATCGGTACCGCCACCGGGAGGGAATGGCACGATGAAGCGAATCGGCCGATTCGGGTATGCGTCTGCTGCCTGCGCCAGCAACGGCGCGCCGAATGCTGCAACCAAAAATCCCACAACTATGAATTTTATATTTGTCATTCCTCGTTCTCCTCGTTTCAGCGCCTCTGAAATCAGCGCATTTTTATGCGGCGCTATTACTGCGCCAGGGGTAGTGCAACGGGTCGGCCAGTGGCGATTGAATGCTCGATCGCCAGCGTCGCCTCCAGGTTGGTGCGTGCCTCCAGCGGCGTGGCCAGCGAACAGGGCTTGCCCATCGACAGATAATCCAGCCAGGCGCGGGTCTCGTTGGCAATCGGCCCCCAGAATTCACCCAACGCCCAGTCGCCCGGTGTGCCGCTCTGCAGAAACACCATATTGACCTGGTGATCGGGCAGATAGACGTGCGGGATGCCCTTGTTGCTGTACATCAACTGATCGGTATGGTCATCGTCGAGGATCATCACACCCTCGGTGCCCACGACTTCAACGCGCGCCGCGTGCCCCAGCGCCGGATATTTTTCGGGCAAGGCATAGCTGACACCAAGGTTCACCACGGCGCCATCGTCATAGGTCAGGATGGCATAGCTGATGTCGTCCACAGCGTCGTAACCGGCGGCCTTCAGCACGCCCTTCTGTCCTCGCGCATAAACTTCCACGATGCGATTACCCTCGTGCAGCCAGTTCATCAGGTCGACGTAATAGGTCAGCGCATCCACCACCGGCGTCGCGTGGCGGTTGCGGCCGAGCATGGCCAGCGCCTGCGAGCGCGAATTGAACACCCGCGCAGCACCCCCGGTCATGGTGCCGATGCGGCCCTGGACAATTTGCTCCTTGGCAATCAGGTAACGTTCCTTGTAGCGCCGGCTGTAACCGACATGCACGCTGACACCGGACTTTTTGATGGCGCCGAGCATGCGATCCGCATCAGCCAGCGACAATGCGAGCGGTTTCTCCACCAGCACCGGCTTGCCCAGTTCCAGCGCCTTGAGGACGGGCGCAAGGTGTTCGCCTTCGCTGGTCGACACGATGACCGCATTGACTTCGGGATGGGCAATGATCGCGTCATTGTCAGTGGAGTGTTGCGCGGCGCCGACCTTGTGTGCCAGCGCTGCGGCTTTTTTGGAATCCTGGTCCGCCACCGCGATGAAGCGTACCGCCGCATGCCCTGCCGCCAGCTGCGCACGCAGGCCGCCGATGCGGCCCGAACCGATGACTGCCAGACCTATGGATTTGCGTTCGATGATCCTCTCCGAGTGATCGTCTCCGACCAGCAGGCTCGCGCGGCGCACGTTTTAATTACGTCTACTCGACAACGCGGCCATGTTTTGGATATTTGCAGCGGACCGCAGCCCGCGCCAGTCACTGGAGTCTAGCCAAGCACCATCGCAGATACAAGCCGCGAGGCACGCGATTCCACAGCATATGGAATCAGCACCGTGCACCACGCACAGCGCTAGACGATTACACCCCCTGCATCAGGCTGCGGCCTTGCCGCTCAGCCAGACGCGCTCAATCTGCGGTACCGCCGAGGCGATGCGTTCAGCGATTTCTGTAGGCGTCAGTGAACTCAGCGGATGCTGGATCACCACCGCGTCCAGCCCGGTCATGCCCAGTGCGTCGCGCTGGGTCACCGCCTCCAGCGTGAATTCGCTGGTGACGATCACTGCCGTCGGCAGCCCCTTGGACTCCA
>JBBKXO010000062.1:0-9779 GCA_037969525.1 Burkholderiales bacterium
ATTTCGCGTTATGCCACTGGCCGCGATTACCACAAGGTGCTGCGCGCCAAGTTGCAGCAACTCGCCACGCGCATCGAAACCGAGGTGGGTGCGTACCGCTATCGGGTATTTACCGACAGTGCACCGGTGATGGAAGTGGCGCTGGCCGAAAAAGCGGGCCTGGGCTGGCGCGGCAAACATACGCTGCTGCTCAATCGTGAAGGCGGTTCCGCATTTTTTCTCGGTGAAATCTATACCGACTTGCCGTTGCCGGTGGATGAGCCACAGGAAGAACACTGCGGCACCTGCAGCAAATGCATCACCGTATGTCCGACACAGGCCATCGTCGCACCGTACCAGCTTGATGCGCGGCGCTGCATTTCGTACCTGACCATCGAATTGAAGGGCAGCATCCCCGAGGCACTGCGGCCGCTGATCGGCAACCGGGTCTACGGCTGCGACGATTGCCAGCTGGTGTGCCCGTGGAACCGTTTCGCGCAGATTACCGGTGAGGCGGACTTCGCGGTTCGCAACGGGCTGGACGACGTTGCGTTGGTCGAGCTGTTCGCGTGGGATGAGCAGATGTTCGCAACGCGACTCGCCGGCAGTGCCGTCCATCGAATTGGCCATGAGCGCTGGCTTCGCAATCTGGCCGTGGGGCTGGGCAATGCACCGGGGTCGCCGGAGGTGATCGCTGCGTTACAGTCGCGCGCCGATCATCCGTCGGCACTGGTGCGCGAGCATGTGGTGTGGGCGCTGGCGCGCCACGGTGTGGTGGCGTAGTCGTAGTAAGTCGTTGTAGTGCTAAGGCAGGACCGGGGCTTACGCGCCCAGAGTCGTTGCCAGTTCGCCAAAATCGTTGGCGATGATGTCCCATTGCTCCTCGGCCTTAAGGTCTTTGTCTTGGGCTGGACCGTATTCAGTGGGTCGCAGCACGAAACCGGTGCGCATGCCGTGGCTGCGCGCGTTCTTCAAATCATAATTGTGTGCGGCGACCATCATCACTTCATGCGGTTTGCAATCCAGCAGTTCGATGGCGCCAAGGTAAACCTCGGCGTCAGGTTTGTAATGCCTGAAAATCTGGGCGCACAGCACCGTATCCCATGGCAGGCCGCCATGTTTGGCCATGTTGGCAAGCATTGCCACGTCACCGTTGGACAGCGTGGTGATCAGGTATTTTTTCTTCAACCGGTTGAGGCCCGCCACTGCATCCGGCCACGGCAGCAGCCGGTGCCAGACACGGTTGATGTGAAGCAGAGCCGCCGCGTCGAGTTTGTCGAGCCCGTAGCGCGGCGCCAGCTGGTCCAGCGCCTTGCGGTAGATGCCGTCGATGGTGGTCCACGGCCACTCGCCCTTGCGCACCTTGTCCATGCCCGGCTTGTAGGCGTTTTTCCAATCGTCGACGAATGCTGTCCAGTCGACGCTGAGGCCCTGTTGGATTCCGTACGCGGAAAGATCGTTGATGATGCTGGTGCGCCAGTCGACAACGGTGCCGAAAGTGTCGAAGGTTAGAGCCTTTATACCCGATATCATGATTTAACCAATTGATTTTAAATTGTTTTTTTTGATTCGCGCCGGCTGGCGTGCTGGTGCAGATCGCGGCGCATGCGGATGGCGCCCTCGATGGTCTGGTAATAACCGGCGATGTACTGGATGTGCCTGAACCCCAGCGCTTCATAAAAGCTGCGTGCGGCGAAGTTGTTGGCGCGCATTTCCACGCTGATCTGTCCGATACCCGCCGTCAGCGATGACTCGATGATCCACTCGATCATCGCCAATCCAATGCCGCAGCGCTGGTGTGTGGGCTTGACCGCCAGCAGCGACAGATGCGCTTTGGTATCGCCGAATTCAGTGATGGCAAAACCGGCGACATGTCCCCTGGTTTCAGCGATCAGCACACAGGTTTCACGGGCGCGCAGTGCGCGTGCCACGCGCGTTGGATGCCAGGTCCAGCCGCGCAGACCGACTTCGATCAGGCAGCGCGACATCACGGCGATTTCCTGGATATCGCCGCCGTGGGCCAGTCGTATTTGATAAGGCGTTACGGACAAGTCTGCAGGCTCCTCGCCGCAGTGTAGCGCAAACGCCGCTTGTCAGCGTCTGTCGTTCACGTCGTGGAGCGCGACTTGCAGCCGACGCCTGAAGTTGGCGTCGGGATTAAGCGTAATCTGCCGATTACGCCTGCTTGGGGATGAACTTCAGCGCTACGCCGTTGTTGCACCAGCGTTGCCGGGTCGGCGCGGGACCATCTTCGAATAAATGCCCGTGATGTCCGCCGCAACGCACGCAGTGGTATTCGGTGCGCGGCAGGAACAGGCCGAAATCCTTTTTGGTGGCGAACGCGCCGGGTATGGTCGTAAAAAAGCTCGGCCACCCGGTGCCCGATTCATATTTCATTTCGGAGGTGAACAGCGGCAGGTCGCAGCCGGCGCAGGCAAACACGCCCGGACGTTTCTCGGCGTTCAGCGGACTGGTGCCGGCGCGTTCGGTGCCTTCTTCACGCAGGATGTTGAACTGCGCCCGGTCCAGCCGTTTGCGCCACTCGTCATTAGACAGTTTCAGCGGTTCTGTGGGCGCCGGCGCCTTGAAGTTTGCTGCGAGCAGTGCCCGCCAGTTCTTTTGCAAGGCTTCAATCTCCTTCATCGAGTTGACGGGTGCGGCGATGGCCGCCTTGATCAGTGATTGCCCCAGCGCGACCAGCGCCAGGCCCTGCAAAAATCCGCGTCGTTTCATGTCGATTCTCCTGTGCTGTATTCAGACCGCGCATGGCGCGGGAAATTCATTGATAGTGATGATAATACGTTGGTCGTGCAGCTCGGGCAGTCCTTACGCCTGACAGGAGAGCGCGTGGCGGATGGGTGATAATCGCGCTTTCCCCAACAACCGTATTTATCGTGAAAAGCATCCGCATAGACCGCTACGGCGGCCCCGAAGTTCTGCAACATGTTGATGTGCCGATACCGGTTGCCACACCCGGTAAGCTGCTGGTGCGCGTACACCACGCCGGCATCAATTTCATGGATATCCACACACGGCAGGGCAAGTACGCGAATTCGCGGACTTATCCGGTGCGCTTGCCCTGCACGCTGGGCATGGAGGGTGCCGGGGAGGTGGTTGCCGTGGGCGAGGGCGTCATCACCCATGCCGTGGGTGATCGCATCGCCTGGTGCATCGTCTGGGGCAGCTATGCCGAATACGCTGTAGTGCCGGCGTGGCAGGCGGTCAAGGTGCCGAACGCACTGGGGCTGGATCTGGCGGCAGCGTCGGTATTCCAGGGATACACCGCGCATTACCTGACCCATGACGTAGGCCAGCTTGGGCTGGGCAAAAGCTGTCTGGTGCACGCGGCCTCCGGTGGCATCGGTCAGATCCTGATCCAGATGGCAAAACGCTGCGGTGCCCGAGTATTTGCAACCACCAGCACGGCGGAGAAGGCCGCCATTGCGCGTGAACGCGGCGCCGACCTGGTGGTGTTGTATGACGACGGACGTTATGTCGATGCCGTGCGCGAGGCCAGTGGCGGGCAGGGTGTGGATGTGGTGTTTGATTCGATCGGCAAGACGTCGTTGCGCGACAGTTTTCGCGCTGCTCGCACCCGCGGTCTGATCGTCAACTACGGCAATGTGTCGGGCTCGGTCAGGGATCTCGATCCGCTGGAACTCGGCGAATCCGGATCGCTTTACCTGACGCGGCCGAGGCTGGCTGATCATTTGCGTGATGCCGCGGAGATCCAGCGTCGCGCTGTGGATGTTTTCGCGGCGCTGCTCGATGGCTCCCTCAAAATCAGTATCGCTGGACGATACACGCTGGATAATGTGCAAGAGGCGCATGCGGCCTTTGAGGAGCGCCGCATGGTTGGCAAGCCGGTGCTGGATATTATCAATAATTAATTGATTTTATTTAATGCCTAAAGTGTGATCAACGGACAGTGTGCCTGCGCCGCGGCCGATCAGATACAGCATCAATGCTGCCCAGCTCAGATGTGTAGGCCAGGCATCCGGATATACAAAGATCTGGATCACCGCTGTCATGCCCAGCAGCGCTAATGCGGACAGCCGCGTGAATAAACCCAGCACCAGCAGGATCGGGAACAGATGCTCGGCGTAGGTCGCCATATGCGCGGCAAAGTCGGGTGGCACCAGCGGTACCTTGTACTCCTCGGCGAACAGGAAATAGGTGCTGTCCTTGATGGTCAGAAACCCTTCAACCTTGGTTCGCCCCGAAAAAAAGAAAATGACCGCAACAGCGACGCGTACCGTCAGCGCCAGAGCGGAATGACTGACTAATTCGTTGATGCGATCAGCGGTGCGGTTCCAGAGGGCGCGCAAACCGGTAATCGACGTATTGCTCATGGTTGTTGTGTTCATTGTTATTCCTCCATTGATCGTTTGTTTTGCAGATGAGACTGGCTGAAGGCGCCAGCGTCCAGCAGGGTGGACATCAATTTTTCGAGATTGGCATCGGCATTGGTTTCCAGTGCGGCCTGTGCTGCAGCGGCCATGGTGCCGCCGGCGGCGCAGGTATCAAGAAAAGTACAGCCGGCCTGATCGAGTGCCACCCATTGCACGGCATCACGTGGCCGGGTCAACAGCGCGCCTTCCGCTTTCCAGTCGAGTTCTGTAGCCACCGGGGCGTCACTGCGGTTGCGCGACCAGATTGTGTAAATTGGTGCATCGCCAAACCATGCCCAGCGCGCCGTGGCATGCGGTTGCAGACGGGCATGGAAAAAATTACCGGACGCGAGATTCGCGATCGCAGTGGAATCCAGTGTCGGCTCATCGCGGCCGATGTGGGCTTCGGTCCAGAAACGGTCCAGCCGTGCGACGCCGGGCAGGTACGGCAGTTCGGCCGCCGGTTCGAACCGCTTCAGAAAATCCGCGAAGTCCGCGCCGTATCGCAGCAGCATCGGCTGCTCCGGCAGGGTTTCACGCGCATAGATGGTGGCGGCGGCGCGAAACCATTCTTCGCCGACCAGACGATTGATCGCCGGGTAGTTGGCCTGCAGCGCATCGATGCAGCCTTTCATTACCGTGTTGCGGTACACTGCGAATGCCGGCTGCGCAGTCAGTGCGGCGATATCGGCATGCGTTGGTGGCGCGGTATCAATCAGTGCCCGCGCGAACCGATCCTGGAATTGTATCAAGGTGCCGTGTGCGTTCATGCTGCCACCGCCAGGGGGCCGCGCAGCACTGCCGCGGCGCGCTCGCGCTCGGCATCAAGCGCGTTGAATGCCGGCAGATTGTCGTCGCGCTCGATCAGCGTTGGTTTGGTGCCGACGCGGTGTATCAGGCGTTCATACAATGCCCAGACTTCAGGCGCCACTGGTGCATCGTGTGAATCGACCAGTAGCCGTGCTCCGAGATCGGGGTCGGGCGCGTGGCCGGCCAGATGAATTTCCATGACCGGTTCAGCAGGGAAAACATCAATATAGTCTTCCGCGGAATACCCCATGTTGCTGGCACTGACATATACATTGTTGACGTCAAGCAGCAGTCCGCAACCGGTGCGGCTGGAGAGTTCCTGCAGAAAAGCAATTTCATCATATTCATGCCCATCGAGTTTCAGATAATGCGACGGGTTTTCGACGGCAATGCGTCGTTGCAAAGCATCCTGTGTGCGCGACACGTTATCCGCAATGCGCTTCAGTGCGACAGCAGTGCGCGGGAACGGCAGCAGGTCGGGGTGATAAGCGCCGCGCCAGGTAGACCAGGCGAGATGCTCTGAAATCAATGCGGGCTCAATGCGCTGTGCCAATTCTGCCAGTCGCTTGAGATGCGCAGGGTCGGGTTCGGCGTCCGCAGCCAGAGAAAGCGCCACACCATGTAATGAAATCGCATGTTTGGTGCGGATAGCTTCCAGCCAGCCCAGGCGCGGACCGCCGGCGACCATATAATTTTCAGGATGCACCTCGAACCATGACCCCGCCGCTGTGCTTGCGAGCGCGGCTTCGTAATACTCGGGCTTCAGACTCAGTCCGGCGGTGAGGAGTGTGGTCATGGTTGCGAGGTGCGTTGGGGTTTTCGGATTAAGACTTGATCTCGCTCAGAGAACCATTGCCTTTCGGGGTCTTGATGCCGGTGCAGGTACCTTTGGCTACGAGACTGAAGGCGTTACCCTGATAATCGACTTTGGATGTGCCCGCGCAGCTGGTGCCGGCTCCGGCCTTACAGTCATTTTTTCCGGCCTTGGATACGCCGTAGCATTTCTCCTGCGGCGCTTTTTCAGCGGCCAGGACGGTGCCGGAAGCCAGCATGGCAAGGGCGGCAGCTGTTGCAGCAAGTGTTTTCGAGTTCATGGATCAGACTCCTTGTAGGTTTTAAGGTTGATTCGCCGCGTTTTTCGGGGGGTCCCCGAAATGCGCGGTCTAAAGGACTAATTCGCTGCAGATACTGAGAAAGTTACATGAAATGAAAATTTTTTCAGTTATTGAAAAGCCGGCGGGTGACTTCCCCGTCGGCCACCGAAACGCTGTTCGGGATTACAGCGCGACTAATCGTGCTGAGATGCTCCCGGAAACGCCCCGCCCGGGCTGATCACGTGCGGCCGGTCTACCGCAGCGCCCGAGCGGACGCGCATCGTGGTTTCCTGGACGGTGGTTTCCTGGACGGCATATTTTTTCGCCTCAGCTGTTATCGGTGCGACCTGCAGCTTCGGTATATGCGAACTTTCTGCAGCAGCAGGCGGAAAGGGGGAGTTTGATTGGGCCTGAACTGCACCCGTTCCCAATATCAGAACTGCCGCGAGGGTAAATGCCAGTTTGTTTGTAATCATTTTGAGTTCTCCTGTACTAAGGGTTGGTTGACCGGACAATTGATTTCATCCGGTGTGCTTATAAGTTCGACTGCGTTATCCGTTTGGTTACGAAATCGGGCAAAATATAGTCAGGTATATTTTTTCCACAGGCTGTAACCAAATCCATTTTATGAACGAAGTAAAAAACAAGAAGTTGAGTACCAGCGAAACACGACTCCGGGATTTAATGCTTCGTGGTCTTGCCGGAGATGCTGCGGTCTACCAAGTGTTTCTGCAGGAACTCAGCACACATTTACGTTCATTCCTCAGGCGGCGGCTGTCACGGTTGCCTGATGATGTGGAAGATCTGGTACAGGAGATACTGTTGGCCATACACAATCAGCGCCATACCTACGATGCGGACCAGCCGTTAACGGCCTGGGTGCACGCCATCGCGCGCTACAAGCTGGTTGACCTGTTTCGCAGCCGTTCGCGGCGCGAAGCACTGAATGACCCGCTGGACGACCGGCAGGATCTGTTTACGAATGCCGAAACCGAAGTGGTGGATGCACGGCGCGATCTGGCCAAGTTGCTGGAACAGTTGCCGGACAATCAGCGACTGCCGATTGTGCATATGCGGCTGGAAGGCTTGTCGGTCATCGAGACGGCGCGGGTGACCGGCATGTCCGAGTCGGCCGTCAAGGTGGGTGTGCACCGCGGGCTGAAAGCACTGGCGGTGCTGATACGGAGTGATCATGAAAACGAATGACCTGATACTGCTGCTGACGAGCGACACGGTCGCGGTGCAACCCCGCGTCTGGCGGCAGCGTTATGCGCTGGCGCTGACGGCAGGCGTCATAGGCGCGGTGTTGATGATGTTCGCCATGCTCGGTGTGCGTTCTGACATTGCCGTGGTCGCGCAGATCCCGGCGTTCTGGGTGAAGTTTGCATTTCCCGGTGCGCTCGCGGCTGCCGCGCTGCTTGCTGCATCCCGGCTGTCGCGTCCCGGTGTGGCGCTGGACCGCGTGGGGTTGTGGCTGGCTGCACCATTGCTGTTGGTCTGGCTGCTGGGAGTGTACGAGTTGGTGGGCGCCACGCCGGACCAGCGCGATATGCTGATCTGGGGTGAGACCTGGGCTACCTGCCCGGTCTACGTCTCCTTGCTCTCGATGCCGGCGTTCATCGCCATGCTGTGGGCCATGAAAACACTGGCGCCGACGCAGCTTGCATGGGCGGGTGCGGCGGCGGGATTGGTCGCCGGTGCAGTGGGGGCGATGGCCTATGCGCTGTACTGTCCGGAATCGGGCGCGCCATTTCTCGGCATCTGGTACGTGATCGGCATGCTGATTCCGACTACGCTGGGTGCGATCCTCGGACCACGCCTGCTGCGCTGGTAGAACCCGTCTCAAAAATGCCTGCGCTTGCCAGGACTTTGTCGCACACTACGTTCGTCCTCGCCTTACCGCCTGTAATGTCTCGTCCGAGCCTCGCGCGCTTCGCGTCCCGGCTGCGCTCGACGATTTTTGAGGTGGGTTCGCCGGATTAATTGATTGTTTGGGTTTGCAACGGTTAATTAATCATGCCAGTAAATGCGCGTTGGATTTTCGACGAGGATTTTGCGGCGCAGCGCCTCGTCGTCGCAATACAAGGCAAACATATCCACCAGTTCGCCCTCGTCCGGCATGTCGTTGGGCACGTTGGGGTGCGGCCAGTCGGTGCCCCAGATCACCTGATCGGGAGCGGCTTCGATGATGGCGCGCGCTATCGGTACGGCATCATGAAAAGGCCGCTTGCCGCCGGTTGACACCCGCTCGCCACCGGAAATCTTTACACAGGCGTTTTCGTTTTTCAGCACTTCCAGCAGATTGCGCAACGGCGCCTGATCGAGGTCGCCCGCGGATTTGACGCGGCCCATGTGGTCGATGATGAAACGCACCGGCAGGCGGCTCAGCATGTCGCGGTATTCAGCGAGATCCTGGGCATCGAAATGCAGCTCCACATGCCAGCCGATTTCCTTCGCGCGCGCAACGGTGCGCTGGAAATAGGCGGGATCGGGGGCGCCGCCCAGATGCTGTACGAAATTGAATCGCGCAGCGCGTACGCCGCCTGCATGCAGGCGCTCGAGTTCGGCATCGCTGACATTTTCCGCCAACAGCGCCACGCCGCGATAGGCGCCGTTGCTGTGGGCGATGGCGTCGAGCATGGCGCGGTTGTCGGTGCCATGCGGGGTCGCCTGCACGATGATGGCGCGTGACAGTCCGAGGTGCGCATGCAGCAGTGCCAGGCGCTCCCGCGGTGCAGGCTCACCCGGGGTGTAGGGCCGCACTTCGGCGTAGGGGAATTTCTCCGGCGGACCGAAGACATGGCAATGTGCATCGCATGCGCCGGCAGGCGGGACATAGGCCGGTTTGGTGGGAGCTTGGACTGGCGGGCGTATGGTTTTCATTGGCGACGGCGGCTTGCTGCTACACGGCTTGGTGCTGTGCCGAGGTTAGCCCATACGGCATTGCGTTGAAAAGTCCGTGTTACGGCACTACCGGCAGCGTCTTGCCGGACTTGTCTTTCAGGTAGGTCTCTTTCAGTTTGCGGATCGCTTCCAGATAATCTTCCATGGTGCTCTGGTTATTTTCATATTTATCAGCGATTTTCTGATAGGTGGCGATATATTCCGGTTCATTCATGATCATGTCCTTGGTGAATCAATCCACTATACGCGCTTCGCAGTGTTTCCATTGGGGTATCTGGGCTGCGAATTGATGTCCTGACGGGTGGCGCGGACGCCCTCGGTTAGAATCGCGGCGCGTGACCCATACTTCTGCATCAACCACCGCGGGCACCCATCGCCAGGTCTGGGCGATGGCAGGTCCGATCATCCTCGCCAATATTTCCGTGCCGCTGCTGGGCGCGGTGGATACGGCCGTCGTCGGCCACCTGGCAGAGGCGTATTACATCGGCGCCGTCGCCATCGGCGCGATGCTGTTCAATTTCATCTACCACCTCTTTAACTGCCTGCGCATGGGTACCACCGGCCCGACCGCGCAGGCGCGCGGCGCAGGCAACCATGCCGA
>JBBKXO010000063.1:0-22903 GCA_037969525.1 Burkholderiales bacterium
ATCAAGCCGGATAAACCCAAAGCCGCAGTGGTGCTGTTTGCCGGGGGTGATGGCAATATCGGCATCCAGCCCGATGGCCGCATCAGCCGCGGCGGCAATTTCCTGGTGCGCTCGCGCAACCTGTTCGCCGGACATGCCCTGCTCACCATCGTCATCGATGCGCCCTCCGATCATTCCAGCGTGCCGCGGGAGACCGCAGAACATGTGACCGACATCAAGGCGGTGATCGCCTGGAGCCGGCAGCAGGCGCCGGTTCCAGTCTGGCTGGTCGGTACCAGCCGCGGTACCCAATCCGCCGCATACGTCAGTACACAATTGCCGCTCACTGCAGGCGGACCCGACGGCATGGTGCTAACGGCCACGATGCTCAACGACCGGCGCGGCACCGCCGTACCGGACATGGCGCTCGACCGCCTGCGCATACCCGTGCTGGTGGCGCATCACAAGGCGGATGCCTGCCGCTATTGCCTGTTTAGCGACATGCCGCGTCTGATGGACCGGCTGACCACGCCACCGCGCAAGGAGTTGCTGGTGTTCGAAGGCGGCAACGATGTGGGCGACCCGTGCCAGGCGCGCGCATATCACGGCTTCAACGGCATTGAGCCCGACGTCGTCGGTCGCATCGCGGCATGGATCACAGGGCCGTGAGCAGGAGAATCGTGACGCCTCCGCTATAATCGCCGCTCATTTTTGCGGAAGCTGACATGCATCTCGTCATTCAGGGCGCGGAGATTGAAACCCGCGATCTCAAGGCACTCGCCAAACTCGCCGGCGCCGGCGCCATCGACCGCCTGTCAGACAGCGCATTCCGACTCAGCGGTGCGCAGCCTGCCACCGGTATTGCCGAACTTTGCACTGAAGCCAGACTGGATTACGGGTTCGTGCCGGAGCATCGCAGGCTGACTGACTTCCGGCTGCTGGTGATGGACATGGATTCCACATTGATCACCATGGAGACCATCGACGAGCTGGCGGATATGGTCAACATCAAGGCCGAAGTCGCGGCGATCACCGCACAGGCCATGCGCGGCGAAATTGAATATGACGAAAGCCTGCGACGGCGGCTCGCACTGCTCAAGGGACTGGACGCCAGTGCATTGCAGCGCGTCTACGATGAACGATTGAAATTCTCTCCGGGTGCGGAACGCATGCTGGAAAAAGTGCGCGCAGCCGGCATCAAGACCCTGCTGGTATCGGGCGGCTTCACTTACATCACCGACCGCCTGAAAACGCGGGTCAAACTCGACTACACGCATTCGAACGTGCTGGAAATGAAGGATGGCCAGCTGACCGGCGCGGTCACCGGCGGCATCGTCAATGCCGATGCCAAGCGCGACATGCTGCTGCGTGTGGCTGCGGAACTCGGCATATCACGCGTACAGATCGCCGGGGTTGGTGATGGTGCGAATGATCTGAAATTTCTTGCCGAGTGTGGTGTCAGCGTGGCCTATCGCGCCAAACCCGTGGTACGCGACCAGGCCACATATGCGCTAAATCATAGTGGACTGGACGCGATGCTGGGCCTGTTGTCAGCTGCGCAATAAATATATTAATAAAATCAATTAGTTATAAAATAACGCAACGCTCAGCACTAATACACTGGAGAGCGCACCCCCGCCTCCAGCCGGTACGGCCGCATCGGCCCCGCGCTGTTGCTGCACATGCCGTAGATAAACGGAAACACCTCGCGCCCTGGTGTCAGGAAGCGCAGATCCTTGAACCAGACACAAAGATGCGAGGCACCGTCATCAACGTCGTGCAACGCCGGGTAGGCCGCGAACCAGCGGAAAAATGCGAACTGCGGATGCTCGAACACCGCACGCACCGCGGCGCGCTGTGTACCGTTGCCAAAACGCACATCCGTTTCCCAAACGGCCTGATCCAGCGGGCGATAAGCCGCATCCAGGCGGGCGATGAAACCGGCATCGGCGGCCGGTGTCCGCACCGACTTGCGGATCAGGTTGATGTGGCTGTAGTGATAGACCGCGCCATTTTCGATGATCACCATCCAGTTGAATGGTGACACCGGCCTCGGAATCACGGTGACCCGCGCCTGTGTCATGCCTGTGGCACTGGCATGGCGCTCACCGAACTCCACGGCCTGCTGCAGCAACGCATACTGCATCACCACATAAGCCGCCAGCACTGCCAGCCCCGCCACCGCCGGCACGCGCGAGCGGCGCCAGACCAGCGACAGCAGCAGACCGGCGACGATGATGCCGGAGAACCACAGGTCGATGATGAATGTGGTGCCGATGCCGTGGCGGAAGTCGGACAGCGGCGCAAATATCATGGTGCCGAAGGAAGTGATCCAGTCGCCGGCGATATGCGCCGCGAGCGACATCGCAACCACGGGCGCATAGGTTTGCCAGCGCGGCCCGCTGCGCCAGAGCATGGAAAATATCCATGCCAGCAGCACGGTCCACAACGGCAGCATCAGCAGCGAATGGGTGACGCCGCGATGGTGATAAAGATAGGACAGCGGAGAAATCCACGACGCAACGACATCGATGTCCGGGAATGCCGCCACCAGCGCGCCAAGGGCCACGCGGCGACCCAGCGGCAGCGCGGGTTTTTCAATGCCGGTGGTGGCGCGCGCCAGCAGTGCGCCCGACAGTGCGTGGGTCAGGGTGTCCATGTCAGGCTATTCTGCTTGAAACGTAAAAGGTGACGAGTGCTGAACTCCACACGGTCGGCTAATCCCAGCGGTCATCCATGACCTGAATTACGCCACCCTCTACACGCACCGGAAATTTTGCCGTCGGCTCGTAGGCCGGTGCGGTCAGCGCCTCACCGGTGCGCACGCAGAACCGCGCGCCGTGGCGCGGGCAGATGATCTGGTCACCCTCAATCGTGCCGCCGGCCAGGTCGCCGCCGTCGTGGGTGCAGACATCTTCGATCGCGAAATATTCGCCGTTGATGTTGAACACCGCGACTGCGACACCGTCAACATCGATTAATTTGCAGGTCCCCGGCGCAAGTTCGCCGACCGCGGCCACAGTCACCCACTCCGCCATGATCAGATGGCAACGACTTCGAGGTCAGGTTCAATCTGGCGCACCAGGCTTTCAATGCCGGCGAGCGTGCCCGAAAGCGAACTCGGGCAACTGCCGCAGGCGCCCTGGTAATGCACCGAGAGTTTGTTGCCTTCCAGCCCCATCACGTACAAGTCACCGCCGTCGTTCTGCAGGTACGGCCGGATCTGCTCGTCGAGGATGGCATTGATCTTGTCGAGGCGTGCGCGGTCTTCAGGGTTCAGAGACTCCGGATCCATGGCCTCGCTGGCCTGCTCGGCCAGTTGCGACGACTGTGCATCCGCCGACGGCGCATCGCGGATGGGCACCGCCAGCTTGCGCATCAGTTCCTGCCAGTCGGCGTCGCCGTCCTGGGTGACAGTAACCCAGTGATCGACATAAAAAACGTTGGTGACATGCTCGATGTCGAACAACGCCAGCGCCAGCGGATCACCCACCGCTTTCGCCGGATTGTCGTACGAACGCGTCACACCCCAGGTCAGCGGTTCGCGCAGCACGAACTTCATCGCGTTGGGGTTGGGAGTCGGTTCGATTTCAGCAATTTTCGGCATGATCAGATTTCAGATGAAAAGATTCAAGATTAGCGTTATTCGGTGGAAGCGCTGTCGGCGCCGGCAAAGGCCGCATGCAGCGTGTGCCAGGGCAGAATGGCGCATTTGACGCGCGTCGGCAGGTCTTTCACGCCGGCGAACACCGTCAGCCGCCCGAGATGATGCGGGCCTGTCAGGTCGAGCTTGCCGGTGGTCATATCGCGGAACTCCTGCACCATCTGTTCCGCGTCAGTTTTGCTTTTGCCTTTGACCACGGCCGTCATCATCGAGGTCGAGGCCTTGCAGATCGCGCAGGCTTCACCCTCGAAACCTACTGCTTCCACGGTGTCACCATTCACCCGCAACGACAGATGAATATGGTCGCCGCACAGCGGATTGAGGCCTTCTGCCTTGTGCGTAGCGTCACCAAGCATGCCCCAGTTGCGGGGCTTCTTGTTGTGCTCGAGGATCATCTCTTGGTAAAGGGCGCGACTGTCCATAAGATCCAGATCAAAAACTAAAAGCCAGACACAGAGAACACAGAGAAAACCGGAGTTGCTGTTCTCTGTGTCCTCTGTGATCTCTGTGGCTAAGGGTTTGGGGGTTCATGCGAACAACTTCTGCACGCGGCCGATCGATGCCACCAGCGCATCGACTTCGGCCATGGTGTTGTAAAAAGCAAAGGAGGCGCGCGAAGTCGCCGGCACCTTGAAGCGCTGCATCACCGGCTGCGCGCAATGGTGGCCGGTGCGTATCGCCACGCCGTCGTCGTTGAGCAGAGAACCGACGTCATGCGGATGCACTCCATCCAATGCGAACGACAGCACCGCGGCTTTTTTCTCGGCGGTGCCGATCAGCCGCACGCCCGGCATGCGGTTCAGCTGGTCGGTGGCATAGTCCAGTAAATCGGTTTCATGCGCGGCGATGCGCTCGATGCCGATCGCCGTCAGGTAATCGATGGCCGCTCCCATGGTGATCGCGGCGCCTATGGGCGGCGTACCGGCCTCAAACTTGGCAGGTATCGGCGCATATGTCGTTTTCTCGAAGGTCACCGACAGGATCATGTCGCCGCCGCCCTGATAGGGCTGCATTTGTTCGAGTAGCGCGGCCTTGCCGTAGAGCGCGCCGATGCCGGTGGGGCCGCAGAGTTTGTGGCCGGAGAAAGCATAAAAATCGCAATCCAGATCTTGTACGTCCACCTTCAGGTGCGGCGCGGCCTGCGCGCCGTCCACCAGCACCGGCACGCCGTGTTCATGGGCGATGGCGATCATCTCCTTAACCGGCGTAATCGTGCCCAGCGCATTCGAGACATGGGTCATCGCCACGAATTTGGTATGCGCGTTGAACAGCTTGCGATAGTCCTCGACCAGCAGTTCGCCGCGGTCGTTGATCGGCACTACCCGGAGTTTCGCGCCTTTTTCGTCGGCCACCATCTGCCACGGCACGATGTTCGAATGATGCTCCAGCGTGGTCAGGATGATCTCGTCACCCGCCTGGAAAAACTTGCGGCCGTAACCGTGGGCCACCAGGTTGATCGCTTCGGTAGTGCCGCTGGTGTAAATGATCTCGCGCGATTCTGCAGCGTTGATGAACGCCTGCACCTTGTGCCGCGCCGCCTCGTATTCGGCAGTCGCCGTTTCAGAGAGGTAATGCACGGCACGATGAATGTTGGCATGCTGCTCGGAGCGGTACTTGACCCAGCGCTCCATGACCTGCCGCGGCATCTGGCTGGACGCCGCGTTGTCGAGAAATACCAGCGGATTGCCGTTGACCTTCAGGTCCAGGATGGGGAAATCACGGCGCAGCCGCGCGACATCGAGCGCAACCGCGGGTGTCGGCACGGCCGCCAGGGTATCGCGCCCGCTCATACGCCTCCCTCGGTGCGTGCCATCACGTTTTTCTCCAACTGCGCGACCAGCGACGGCACCGGTATGCGATCGATGATCTCGGCACCAAACGCGTAGGTCAGCAGGTTGCGCGCCGCCGCTTCCGGCAGACCGCGGCTCAACAGATAGAACAGGTTTTCGGCATCGATCTGGCCGACTGTAGCGCCATGCGCGCACTTTACGTCATCGGCAAATATTTCCAGTTGCGGCTTGGTGTCCACACGCGCCTTGTCCGACAGCAGCAGGTTGCGGCTTTGCTGCGAGGAATCGGTCTGCTGCGCGCCCTTGCGCACCAGCACCTTGCCGTTGAACACGGCGTGCGCCCCGCCACCAACGATGGTCTTATGCACCTGCTCGCAGGTGCCGTGGGGTTGCGCATGGTCCATCAGCGTATGGGTATCGGCGAGTTGCCGGCCACCGATCAATGCGATGCCATCCATCTGCGCGTGCGCGCCCTCGCCCTGCTGGGTCACCGTCAGGTTGTTGCGCGACAGTCGCGCACCAAAAGTCACGGCGTGCGCCAGGTAACGGGCGTCTTTAGCCAGCGTCACCGCACAGCTGCTGATATGAAAGGCCGCGGTGCTTTCGCGCTGCAGCTTGATATGGCGCACTGACGCATTGGACGCCACCGCGACTTCGGTCACAGCATTGGTCAGGTAGGTTTCTTCACCCAGCGCGACGTAATCCTCGATCACACTGCATTCGGCGCCGGCGTCGGCCACGATCAGGCAGCGCGGATAGGACGCTGCACCCTTGCGGGTCGCCACGAACAACAGATGGATAGGCTGTGTGAGTGCTGTGTTTTTCGCGGCGTGGATGAACACGCCGTGATGCAGGTGGGCGGTATTCAGTGACGTGAACAGGTCCTGCCCGCCATGGGCCAGTTTCGCCAAATGCGGCTCCATCAGTGCGGCTCGGGTTTTCAGTGCCTCGGCCAGCAGTTCCACGGTGACGCCGGCAGGCAGCGAACCGAGCGCCGACAGCGCCGGCACATAGATGCCATCGACAAACGTCAGCCGGGCGACGGCCTCGGGCACTGCATAAGCGGCAATGTCTGCATCAGCAACTACCGCAGCCGTGCTGACCGGCTGAAACTGCACCTTGGTCAGTGGCGTGAGGTCAGTGAAGCGCCATTCTTCGTCACGCGTGGTGGGCACCGCCAGCGCATTGGCGCGCTCCAGTGCCGCCGCGCGGCGCGTGTTCAACCAGGCCGCGTCACTTTTCGGTACTGCTGCGCTGCCGGCAAGCAGCGACGCCACGTACGGATGAGATGCGGGGCGAGATACAGGGTGAGATGCGGGATGGGTTGCCTTCGCAGTCACGCTGCCGCTCCTGCCTACTTGCCGGTCTTCTTGCCAACCAGCAGCCAGTCGTAACCGCGCTCTTCGAGTTCCAGCGCCAGCGCCTTGTCGCCGGACTTGATGATGCGTCCGGCCGACATCACATGCACATGATCCGGCGTGATGTAATTAAGCAGGCGCTGGTAGTGGGTCACCAGCACGCAGGCATTATCCGCATTCAGCAGTTTGTTGACGCCGCCGGCGACCACGCGCAGCGCATCGATGTCGAGCCCCGAATCGGTTTCGTCGAGCAACGCCAGCACCGGTTCAAGCAGCGCCATTTGCAGAATCTCGTTGCGTTTCTTCTCGCCGCCGGAGAACCCGTCGTTGATGCTGCGGCTGAGGAAGCCCGGATCCATTTCCAGCAGCTTCATTTTTTCGCGCACCAGGTCGTCGAATTCCAGCGGGTCAAGATCCTCCTTGCCGCGCGGTGCCTGCACCGTGTTGTAAGCGAGGCGCAGGAACGCGCTGTTGGTGACGCCGGGGATTTCCACCGGGTATTGAAATCCCAGGAACATGCCGGCACGGGCGCGCTCGTCCGGGGACAGCGCGAACAGATCCTTGCCCAGGTAGAGCACTTCGCCGCCGCTGACGGTATAGGCCGGATGTCCCGCCAGCACCTTGGCAAAGGTGCTCTTGCCGGAACCGTTGGGCCCCATGATGGCGTGCACTTCTCCGGCGCGCACCGTGAGATTGATGCCCTTCAGAATTCCCACCCCCGCCACGGTGGCGGTCAGGTTGCGAACTTCGAGCAGGGTTTTGGCTTTCTTGTTGATCATCCGACACTACCTTCAAGTTTCAGGCCGAGAAGCTTGGTCGCCTCTACGGCGAACTCCATCGGCAGTTGCTGGAATACATCCTTGCAGAAGCCGTTGATGATCATCGACACGGCTTCCTCAGTGGGTATGCCGCGGCTCTGAAAATAAAACAGCTGGTCTTCACCGATCTTCGAGGTCGTCGCTTCGTGCTCGACTTTGGCCGTCGGGTTTTGCACCTGGATGTAAGGGAACGTGTTGGCACCGCATTGCGCGCCGATCAGCATCGAGTCGCATTGAGAAAAATTGCGCGCACCCGCAGCGCGCGGTCCGATTTTCACCAGCCCGCGGTAGCTGTTGTTGGAGCGCCCGGCGGAAATGCCCTTGCTGATGATGGTGCTCTTGGTGTTTTTTCCGATGTGCACCATCTTGGTACCGGTGTCGGCTTGCTGCCTGTGGTTGGTCAGCGCCACCGAATAGAACTCACCGATCGAATTGTCGCCGAGCAGCACGCAGGAGGGATATTTCCAGGTAATCGCCGAACCGGTCTCGACCTGGGTCCACGAAATCTTGGAATTCACACCCTTGCACAGCCCGCGCTTGGTGACGAAGTTGTAAATGCCGCCCTTGCCGTTCTCGTCGCCGGCGTACCAGTTCTGCACCGTCGAATACTTGATGTCGGCATTGTCCAGCGCGACCAGTTCCACCACCGCCGCATGCAGCTGGTTGGTGTCGAACTTGGGCGCCGTGCAGCCTTCGAGGTAGGACACCTGCGCGCCTTCCTCGGCGATGATCAGCGTGCGCTCGAACTGGCCTGAATCCTGAGTGTTGATGCGGAAATAGGTCGACAGCTCCATCGGGCACTTCACGCCCTTGGGGATAAAACAGAACGAACCATCGGTGAACACCGCAGAGTTGAGCGCGGCGTAATAATTGTCCCCGGTCGGCACCACCGAACCCATGTATTTGCGCACCAGCTCCGGATGGTCGCGCACGGCATCCGAAATTGAACCGAAGATAATGCCGACTTCGGCCAGTTTTGCCTTGTAGGTCGTGGTCACCGACACCGAGTCGAAAATGACGTCCACCGCCACGCCGGCCAGCGCCGCGCGCTCGTGCATGGGCACGCCGAGTTTCTCAAAGGTGCGCAGCAGTTCCGGATCGACTTCGTCCATGCTCTGCTTGAGCTTCTTCGGCTTGGGTGCTGCGTAATAACTGATGGCCTGAAAATCGATTTTCGGATAATGCACGTTCGGCCACTGCGGCTCTTCCATCGTCAGCCAGTGGCGATAGGCGTCAAGCCGGAACTCCAGCAGCCATTCCGGCTCTTTCTTTTTTGCCGAAATCATGCGGATGACGTCTTCATTCAGCCCCTTGGGCGCCGTGTCGGATTCGATGTCCGTGACGAAACCATGCTTGTAGGGTTGATTGACCAGATTGTCTAAAACTGTGCTCATATTTCCAATTCCGATTTAATGTCTGTGCCCAGGCTTGCAGCGACTAAGCTTTTTCCCTGACGTTTTCCTTAACACTGAAGCTCTCACCGCAACCGCACATGGCATCGACATTGGGATTGTTGAACTGGAAGGACTGCTTCAGCCCCTCCTTGATGTAGTCGAGCGTCGAGCCATCCATGAATTCCAGGCTCTTGCCGTCGATCACGACCCGGGTGTCATGCGCCTCAAACACCTGGTCTTCACTCTGCACGGCATCGGCATAGTCATAGGTATAAGCCCAGCCCGAACAGCCGACCTTTTTCACCCCGACACGCAGGCCCAGCCCCTTGCCGCGTTTGGCCAGCTGGTCCTTGATCTGTTTTGCCGCACTCTCAGTCAGTTGTATTGCCATGTCATTGCTCCTGCCTAGTTCACCATTACACTGCAACGGCGGTCAGCCGCCGCAGACGCCGCGCTACCGCTGCCAGCGCCGTCAAAAAATCATCCACCTCTTGCGTCGTGTTCGCCGCACCCAGTGAAAAGCGCACCGCGCCGCGGGCGATTTCCGGCGCCACGCCCATCGCCAGCAGGGTGGCCGAGGGCTCGGTACTGGTGCTCGAACACGCCGCACCCGCCGCCACCGCATAACCCACCTTGTCGAGCTCGATCACCAGCGCTTCGCCGTCGATGCCCTTCAACGCAAAATAACTGGTATTGGGCACGCGCGTCGCACCCGCACCGAAAATGACTGCATCCAATCCGGCAAGACCGCGCTCCAGTTGATCGCGCAGCGATTCCAGCGTCCGGTTGAGCGCCTTCATGCGCCCGGTGGCCAGCTCACAGGCCGCGCCAAAACCGGCGATCGCCGCGACATTCTCGGTACCGGAACGCACGCCGCGCTCGTGTCCGCCGCCGGACAACAGGGGCCGCAATTCCAGCCGCTTGTCGACGATCAGTGCCCCGGCGCCCTTGGGGCCGTAAATCTTGTGCGCCGACAATGTCATGGCCTGCACATTGAGCGCATTGAATTCCACCGGCAGCTTGCCCAGCGCCTGCACTGCATCGGTGTGCATCACGGCTTTGGCCTGGCGTGCGCGCTCGCCCACCGCAGCGACATCCTGAATCACGCCGGTCTCGTTGTTGGCCAGCATCACCGACACCACCCGGGTGGGCGCCTGCAGCGCCGCATCCACATCGTCGAGATCGACTGCGCCGTGGCGCGTCACTGCCAATTTGCGCACCGTCCAACCCTGCCGCGCCAGTTCCTGCGCCGGTTTCGCCACACAGGGATGCTCAATCGCGCTGACCGCAATCTGCGCCGGCGACAGATACCCTGCAGCGCCCTTGATGAACAGATTGTTGGCCTCGGTGCCGCCGCTGGTGAATATGACCTGCACGGGCTGCACCCCCACCGCCGCCGCGACCTGCTCACGTGCCGCATCGACGGCCTGCCGCGCCTGCGTACCGAATTCATGGCGGCTCGACGCGTTGCCATGCAGTTCCCGCAGATACGGCAGCATGACGGACAGCACGCGCTCATCGAGCGGCGTGGTCGCGTTGTGGTCGAAGTAGACGTGCGTCATGGCCGTATGTGTGCTCCTGATCGCTTCAGGCAGCCACCGTGTCGCGCTTGCGCGTGACGGTGCGCATGTCATGCACGGGGGCGATGCCGGCATCTTTGGCGCGTTGGTTCTCGACCAACTGGTGCAAAGAGACTGAACCGAGGTAGTCAAAAATGCGTTCGTTCAGCGTGGCCCACAGATCGTGGGTCAGGCATTTCTCTTCGTCCTTGCAGTTTTCCTTGCCGGCACACTGCGTGGCATCAATGGGCTCATCGACTGCCAGAATGATGTCGGCCACCGTCAGCGCAGCCATTTCACGCGCCAGACAATAACCGCCGCCGGGACCGCGTACCGAGTCGACGATACCCCGTCGGCGCAGTTTGCCGAACAACTGCTCCAGATAGGACAGCGATATTTTCTGCCGACCGCTGATTTCAGCCAGCGTGACCGGCCCCGATCCATGACGCATGCCCAGATCCACCATCGCGGTTACCGCAAACCGGCCTTTGGTCGTCAGTCTCATGTCACACCTCTAATAATCGTTCAATAACAATAACTTACGAAAAATACCCTAAACCCTACTACATTGCTCAAGTATAGGTTACCCGACTAATTTAGTCAACTATGCGATTCAGGCTGGTGGCATCCAGCTGCTCGGTCTCGGCACACTCTATTTTCAGGCCCAAACGCCGCAGTTCCGCGAGGATCTGGTCGATGCGTTTATCGGTTTCGGCGCTATGGTCGATCAGCGCGTGCATCGCCCGTGCTACGGGATCGTTGGCATCGCGCGCCACGGCGTAGGCCGCAAAACGGCCCGTCGTCTCGTGGCTTTCCACCAGTCGCGCCGGTATGCCGATCGCCGTCGCGTTATCCGGCACATCCTTGACCACCACGGCGTTGGAGCCGATTTTCGCGTTCTCACCGATGGTGATCGGTCCCAGAATTTTGGCACCAGCCCCCACCACCACGCTGTTCTTCAGGGTCGGATGGCGCTTGCCCTTGTTCCAGGTCGTGCCGCCCAGCGTGACGCCGTGGTACAGCGTGCAGTCATCGCCGATCTCGGCGGTCTCACCGATCACCACACCCATGCCGTGATCGATGAAAAAACGGCGGCCGATGCGCACGCCGGGATGAATCTCAATGCCGGTGAGCCAGCGCGACAGATGTGACAGCCAGCGCGCCAGCCACTTGAAATCGCGCGTCCACAGCCCGTGCGCCAGGCGATGCGCCAGCAACGCATGGAACCCCGGATAGCAGGTCACCACTTCCCAAGTGCTGCGCGCGGCGGGATCGCGCTCGAATACCACCGCAATTTCTTCGCTGATTTGCTCAAACATTAGCGTTACCTGATGAACGGATGGCCAGACTACAATGACCTACTATTTTAATCAAGAATAAGACAAAACAGAATAAGTCCATATAAACAATTAGTTAAATCTTATTGCGGCCTTTGTTTTTGCTCTTGGGCGCGATCAGGCTGCTGAGTATGCCGCGCAGGATATTGACCTCTTCGACCTGCAGGCGGGCGCGGGCAAACAGCCGGCGCAGCCGGTACATAAGCTTGCGCGGATGCGCCGGATTCAGAAAACCGGTATCAATAATGGTGCGTTCGAGATGCGCATAAAACGCCTCTACTTCCTCGTGAGTCGCCAGCGTCTGCGCCTTGTCAGCAGGCAGCACGGCACCGCAGGCCATACGCAGTTCGTAACAAAACACCTGCACGGCTGCCGCCAGGTTCAGCGATGAAAAATCAGCCGTTACCGGTATGCTCGCCAATAATCCGCAGCAACTCACTTCATCGTTGCTGAGCCCGGAGGTTTCATTGCCGAACACCAGTGCCACCGGGCGCTCCAGGGCAACGGTGACGACCTGCGCCGCCGCCGTGCGCGCATCCACCATGGGTACAGCCACATCACGCTGGCGCGCCGAACAAGCCACCGCAAATGCCACACCGGACAAGGCCTCACTCAGGCTCGTGCAGACGCGCGCCGCTTCCAGCACGTCAGTCGCTCCGGCAGCCAGCCACATCACCTGCGGGTCGGGGTAACGCTGTGGATTCACCAATGCCAGATCAGTAATGCCCATGGTACGCATCGCCCGGGCGGCAGCACCGATGTTGCCGGGATGCGAAGTGCCGCACAGCACGATGCGAATATTTTTGAGCGGGTCTGTGGTGTTCACGTAAAATACGAGCCGGTCGTGCCGTCCCTGCAAGTTTTAGAAAATTTCAGGATATGTGCTCAGACTGCAGTCTGCTCTTTATTAATCACTCATCGCTGCCCACGCATCGCTGCCCACTTATTGGCGTTCCCATGCATCCCATGCTCACCATCGCGGTCACCGCCGCGCGCCGCGCCGGCGGCATCATCAACCGCGCAAGCCGGAATCTTGATGTCATTGCCGTCAAGGAAAAGGCTGCGAATGATTACGTATCGGACGTGGACCGCGAGGCCGAGCAGGCCATCATCCGTACGCTGCGCGACGCCTACCCGACCCATGCGATTTTAGCAGAGGAGTCCGGCGCTTCCGGCAAATCCGAATACCAGTGGATCATTGATCCGCTCGACGGCACCACCAATTTCCTGCACGGCTTCCCGCAGTACGCGGTATCGATAGCGCTGCTCCACAAGGGCATCATTAACCAGGCCGTAATTTACGATCCGGGGCGCAACGACCTGTTCACCGCCAGCAAGGGCCGCGGTGCCTTCCTCAATGAATCCCGATTGCGCGTCAGCAAGCGCGACCACCTGAAACCCTGTTTGATTGGCACCGGTTTCCCGTATCGTCAGCTTGATCATCTGGAGGCTTACTTCAACATGATGCGCGACGTCATCAAAAACACTGCTGGCATCCGCCGCCCGGGATCGGCAGCGCTGGATCTGGCCTATGTTGCCGCCGGTCGCCTCGACGCTTTCTGGGAATTGGGCTTGAGCAAGTGGGACATTGCCGCAGGCGCGTTGCTGATTACCGAAGCCGGCGGTCTGGTCGGCGATCTGCAGGGCAATGACCGCTATATGGAGAGCGGCAACATCGTCGCCGGCAATCCCAAGGTGTTTGCACAACTGGTGCCGTTGCTGGCACCACATCTGACGGCGGCACTCAAGACCTGATCCACTGCAGGTCCCAACCGGGAGGCACATCGCGTGCAGGAACTCGACACCGAATTACGTGACGGAATGCGCATCGCCTGGGATGTGCCGGTCACCATGGATGACGGCCTGGTATTGCGCGCCGATGTGTTCCTGCCGCCGGCCACCGGCCGTTATCCGGCACTGCTCTCCTACGGCCCTTACGGCAAGGGCCTCGCCTTTCAGGATGGATACAAGACCGCGTGGGACCTCATGTGCCGCGATAATCCGGATGCAGTGGCCGGCACCAGCAACCGCTATGCCAACTGGGAAGTCGCAGATCCCGAAAAATGGGTGCCAGACGGTTACGCTGTAATCCGCATCGATTCGCGCGGCGCTGGCCGCTCTCCCGGTTATCTGTGCCACAACAACGCGCGCGAAACCCGCGACATTTACCAGTGCATCGAGTGGGCCGGAGTGCAGCCCTGGTGCAGCGGCAAGGTCGGCATGAACGGCATTTCCTACTACGCTTCCAATCAGTGGCGCGCCGCAGCCGCACAACCACCACACCTGGCCGCCATCTGCGTCTGGGAAGGCTGGTCCGACGCCTACCGCGACGGCAATCGCCACGGCGGCATCGTCTGCGTATTCCGCAAAAACTGGCAGGACATGCAGGTCAAGACCGTGCAGCACGGCGTCGGTGAGCGCGGCGCAAAAAACCATATTACCGGTGAACTGGTGTGCGGCCCGGAAACGCTGAACGAAGCCGAGCTCGCCGCCAACCGCGAGGACATGTGGCGGGAAATTTCGGCGCGTGAAATGGAAGACGAGTATTACCGGGAACGCACGCCGGATCTGTCCAAGGTCACCGTGCCGCTGCTGTCGGCGTCAAACTGGGGCGGTCAGGGCCTGCATACGCGCGGCAACTTCGAAGGCTACCAGCGCGCCGCATCGAGCCAGAAATGGCTGGAAGTGCATGGCGGTTCACACTGGGCCCCGTTTTACACCGACTACGGCGTCGGCCTGCAGAAAAAATTCTTCGGCCACTTTCTGAAGGGAGAAAACACCGGCTGGGATCAACAGCCCCGCGTGCTGCTGCAGGTGCGGCATGTGCCGCAAGACGGCAAGGAACGCTTTGTAGAGCGGAGTGAAACTGAATGGCCGCTGGCGCGAACCCGCTGGACGCAGCTCCACCTCGATCTGCGCTCCATGATGCTGTCGTCGACTCCGTTTGGCACCGAGCAGTCCGTCAGCTATGACGCACTGGGCGCCGGACTCACATTCTCCACGCCACCTCTGACCGAAGACACCGAATTCACCGGACCGTCAGCGCTGAAGCTGTGGATTTCGTCATCGACTGCCGATGCCGATCTGTTCGTCGTGTTGCGCGTGTTCGATCCCACAGGCAGCGAAGTAGTCTTCCAGGGCGCACTGGATCCGCACACCCCTGTCGGTCAGGGCTGGCTGCGCGCCTCGCATCGCAAACTCGATCCCGCGTTGACGCTGCCGTACCGGCCATGGCATACCCATGACGAAAAACAGCCACTGACGCCGGGTGAAATTTATTCGCTGGACATCGAAATCTGGCCGACCTGTATCGTCGTCCCCAGGGGTTACCGCCTGGCACTGACCATCCGCGGCAAAGACTATGTATGGGACGGCGCTGCGACCACGCTGTCAAACATGAAAAACCCGATGCGCGGCTGCGGGCCCTTCGAGCACGACGACGAGACCGACCGGCCCCCCGCGGTGTTTGGCGGCAGGGTCACACTGCATACGGGCCCGGCGCATCCCACCGCGCTGCTGCTGCCGGTCATACCGCAAACCTGAGACGGCGGCACCAACACGGTGGCGCCCAGTGTCTGGAGCCCAGGGGATTATTCGGTTTTCTTGATCTCCACGGCGCCGCTGCGGATATGCAGATCGCGCTGCGGAAAAGGAATTTCGACACCGTGTTCCTGGAATTTGTCGTAGACCGCAAAGTTCAGCGCGCTGATCAGCCTACCCTTACGCGTCACCGCGTTGGTCGTCCAGACTCGCAACTCGAGATTGAGCGAGCTGTCACCGAACTCCATGAACCGCACGACCGGCGCCGGTTCATCAAGCACATCCTCTTCCTCCGCGGCCACTTCCAGCAGTATCTTTTCGACCTTGCGCAAATCGCTGCCGTAGGCGACGCCCACAGAAATCTTGAGGCGTACTTTCGCATCGTTGTATTTCCAGTTGACCACATTTTCGGTAATGAACTTGGAATTCGGCACGATGATGTTGATATTGTCGTTGGTGAGCACCACCGTGCTGCGCGCACCGATCTCAACCACGTCGCCCTCGACCTCGTCAACCACGATGCGGTCGCCGATCTTGATCGGTCGCTCAAACATGATGATCAGTCCGCTGATAAAATTGCTCACCACGTTCTGCAGGCCGAAACCGACGCCGATGCCGACTGCACCAGCCAGGACATTGAGCGTCGTCAGGTTGATGCCGGCAGTCTGCAGAATGATGAGCAATCCGAGCAGCAGCAGGACATAGCGGGTAATCGAGGCCACCGCCTGGCGCGCCCCCAGATCCAGGCCGGTGCGCGACAGCAAATTCCCCGCCATCCAGCCCCGCAGTTTGCTGGCAAAATAAAACAACAGCACGACCAGGATGACGACGTAGGCAAGCGTCCACAGCGTAAACGGCCGTCCACCCAGTTCGAACAACTCGATTCCCAGTATCGCCTTCAACTTCTCAAACCAGCCGTAGATTTCCTGCACGCCTGCCTCCTGAAGTCACTTGCTTGAGTTGATCAGTGTACGCAGTTCCGCCGCCCGCGGCGACCGCTGCTCATCGAGCACGCGCAATGCTTCCTGCACATCGGCAGTGCGCCCCAGCCGCAACGACGCGCGCCCCAGTCCCAGCCACGTATCGGTGAGCAACGGATCAATCGCCAGCGCACGGTGGTAGGCATCCGCCGCCTGACGATAATGCCCGAGATCACTGTAGACCTCGCCCAGCAGATGGTGGGTTGCTGCCGATTCGCGCAACACCAGCAACGCCCGCTCCAGCGTAACCACCGCATTTCCCGGCTGGCCGCCCGCCCGTTGCGCCCCGGCAAGAAAGTGATAGCCGGCCGCCTCATCCGGCGCCAGGCGAACCATCTCGCCGAAATAATCCATGGCCCGCGGATAATTATGCAACTGCGACTGCGCGTAACCGCCGATCATGCGCCAGTTGGCACTGAACGGATCCTTGGCGATATTGGCATCTGCAAATTTCACCAGCCCCGCCCAGTCGCCCTGCTGTTCGAGTTCGACTATGCGCTGGCGATTACTGTCTTCCACGTCCTGCAGGTGGGAAAGCAGCATGGACGCCGTGCCGTCGGGAATCATTGCATTCAGCAGCATCTGCTGCGGCGTACAGGCCGCTAGTACCGCCGTCAGCGCGATCGCGGGTAGTAAGAAATTATTCAACCGATTCAATATGATGGTCACGCCGGCAGAGCATACACCACGCAACAACACCATATCCGCGCCGCGCTTCTCGTAAAATACAGCGCCATGAAGCCCGAAACGCCGTTCGCCGGCCACACCCCGATGATGCAGCAGTATTTGCGCATCAAATCCGAACATCCCGATCTGCTGGTGTTCTACCGCATGGGCGACTTCTACGAATTGTTCTTCGAAGATGCCGAACGCGCGGCGCGGCTGCTCGACATCACGCTGACTGCACGCGGCGAATCCGCGGGCGCGCCAATCAAGATGGCAGGCATCCCGTACCATGCGGCGGACCAGTATCTGGCCAAACTGGTGAAACTCGGCGAGTCGGTCGCCATCTGCGAACAGATCGGCGATCCCGCGACGTCCAAAGGGCCGGTCGAACGCAAGGTGATGCGCATAGTCACCCCGGGCACGCTGACCGAGTCGGCGCTGCTCGACGAAAAAAGCGAGAACCTGCTGCTGGCCGCATATCGTTCAGGAAACGTGCTGGGTCTGGCGTGGCTGGAACTGGCGTCCGGGCGGTTCTGCGTCATGGAAACCGCGCCGGCGAACTTCGCCGCCGAAATCGAGCGGCTGCGACCGGCAGAGATACTTGCAGCTGAAGGCGCCACCCTGGATGTCACCGATCCGGGCACGGCCATCCGCCATCTGCCGCAATGGCGCTTCGACACTGAAACCGCACGCCGCACGCTGTGCAGCCAGTTCGAAACCCATGACTTGAGCGGTTTCGGTGCCCAGGCGCTGGATACCGCATTGGCCGCAGCCGGCGCACTGCTCGAATACGCCAAATCGACCCAGGGCGCGGCGATCACCCATGTCCGGGCACTGGTGGTGGAAACGGAACGCGCCTATGTGCGCATGGATCCGGCAACGCGGCGGAATCTTGAACTCACCGAAACCATACGCGGCGAACCGTCACCCACATTGCTGTCACTGCTCGATACCTGCGCCACTGGCATGGGCAGCAGGCGACTGCGCCACGCCCTGCACCACCCGCTGACCGACCGCACGCTGGTGCGCGCGTTGCACCAGGCGGTGGCGATGCTGGTGACCGATAACCGTCAGATGGCCGTGCGCGCAGCGCTGAAGAGTTTTTCCGACGTTGAACGCATTGCCGCGCGGGTCGCGCTGGCATCCGCGAGGCCGCGTGACCTGTCGGGTTTAACGGTATCGCTGCGGCAATTGCCAAGCCTGCTTGAGGCGCTGGGCGATCCCGGCGCAGAACGTCTCGCACAACTCGCTGCCGACCTGGGCCCGCAGGAAGAACTCGCGGCATTGCTGGTCTCCGCAATCAAGCCTGAGCCATCCGCTGTGATCCGCGAAGGTGGCGTCATTGCCGACGGCTACGATGCCGAACTTGACGATCTGCGCGGCATCCAGGACAACTGCGGCGCTTTCCTCGCTGAACTGGAAACACGAGAACGCACACGCACCGGCATTAGCACCCTCAAAGTGGAATTCAACCGCGTCCATGGTTTTTACATTGAGGTAACGCGCGCACAGTCGGATAAGGTGCCCGACGACTACCGGCGCCGGCAAACGCTGAAAAACGCCGAACGCTACATCACGCCGGAACTGAAAACCTTCGAAGACAAGGCATTGTCGGCCAATGAGCGCGCACTCGCCCGCGAAAAACTGCTCTATGAGCAGTTGCTGACCCGGCTCGCGCCGCATGTGCCGGCGCTGCAACGAGTAGCCGCAGCGCTTGCCGAACTTGACTTGCTGGCTACCTATGCTGAACGCGCCGCCGCACTCGACTGGGCCATGCCGGAATTTACCGACGATGCGGTCATCGACATTGCCGGGGGCCGGCATCCGGTGGTGGAGGCACAGGTGCACCCCTTCATTGCCAACGACGCACAATTGTCAGCGACGCGACGAATGCTGTTGATCACCGGCCCCAACATGGGCGGCAAATCGACTTACATGCGGCAGACCGCACTGATCGCGTTGCTGGCGCATTGCGGGTCATTCGTTCCGGCATCACGCGCAAAGCTCGGCCCGCTGGACCGCATCTTCACCCGCATAGGTGCTGCCGACGATCTCGCCGGTGGCCGTTCGACGTTCATGGTGGAAATGACTGAAGCCGCCTATATTTTGCATCACGCCACGCCGCAGAGCCTGGTGCTGATGGACGAAATCGGCCGTGGCACGTCAACTTACGACGGCCTGGCGCTGGCCTGGGCCATTGCCCGCCACCTGATCGAGCGCAGCGGCTGCTACACGTTGTTCGCCACGCATTATTTCGAGCTGACCCAACTCGCAGTTGATTTCAGGCAGGTGGCGAACGTGCACCTCGACGCAGTTGAGCACAAGGACAGGATCGTGTTCCTGCACAGCGTTGAAGATGGCCCTGCCGACCGCAGCTACGGGCTGCAAGTCGCACAACTCGCCGGCGTACCCGCAGCAGTCATCCGCAGTGCGCGCAAACATCTCGCCGGCCTGGAAGCCGCCGCCGCGGCGCATGCGGCGCAGGGCGACCTGTTTACCGCGCCCGCCATGAACGACGCACTGGAAACCGAACCGCATCCGGCAGTCGACATGCTGCGCGACTGCGATCCCGATGCGCTGACACCGCGTGATGCACTCGATTTGCTGTACCGGCTGCGCAGCCTGGCGCAGGACACCGGCGGTAAACAGTAAGTTGGCGTTTTAGCTCTTTACAACACACCCGGCTGCTGCCGGTCCGCAGCAGTTGGCGCCATTAATGATGGTGGCCATGCGGCCCGTGCACATGGCCGTGACCCATCTCCTCATCGGTAGCCGCACGCACAGCGGAAACCGTGCACCGGAAATCCAGCGTCTGCCCCGCCAGCGGATGATTGCCGTCAACAACGATTTTGTCTGCAGCAACGTCAGTCACCGTATAGACCATGCCCCCGCCGGATTTTTCACCGCCGCCCTCGAACTGCATGCCAACCGCAACGTCGGGAGGAAATTTCGCGCGCGATTCCACATGCACCAGTTCCGCATCGTAATCACCGAAGGCATCGGTGGGTGCCAACCGTACCTCGCAACTGTCACCCGCCTTTTTTCCATCCAGCGCCTGCTCGACCAGAGGAAAAATGCCGTCGAACCCGCCATGCAAATAGGCGATCGGCTCTTCGGTTTTTTCGATCAGATTACCCTGTGCATCCATCAGTTCAAACATCAGGGTAACCACCGTTTTCTTAGCAATCTGCATCAGAGTTCCTTGATTAACTGCAGCACTTCAGCTGCGTGGCCGCGCGGGCTCACGCCGTAGAGCGCGTGCCGCACAACGCCCTTGCGATCTATGACAAAAGTCGAACGCCGTATGCACTCCCGCGTACGACCTTCATATTCCTTGAGATACAACACGCCATAGCTACGGCACACCTCACCGTCAACATCCGACAACAACTGTACCGCGAGTCCATGCTTGTCGCGAAAAACCCCGTGTGCCATGCAGTCATCCATGCTGATACCCAGCACCAGAGCCCCGGAATCGCGAAAGTCCATTTCCAGCTCACTGAACTCCAGGGCCTCAGTCGTGCACCCCGGTGTGTCATCCCTGGGGTAAAAATAAATCACCAGGTTGCTGCCGGCACGTATATCGACCAGCGCCACTACGTTCAGGTCTGCATCCGGCAATTCAAATTCTGGCGCACGATCACCCGCCCTCAGCTGCGCCAGAGCAACTTGCTTTGTATGATGAGTATCGGTAGCCACAGGATTCCGTGATTCTATGTCGGATTTTCGGAATAAAGCGCGCCGCGGTCAAGCGCCGGCAATAACAAACATCTGTTGACAACATATAATCCGGAACAATGCACAAACAATCACTCAGCGGATTTAATCCGGCACAATTTTTGCGCCGCCACTGGCAAAAAAAGCCGCTACTATGCCGTTCAAGCCTGCCACAGTTCGCGCCGCTGGTAACACGCGCAGACCTGATGGAAATGGCGCAATCGGCGGATACCGAAGCACGTCTGGTCATCCGCGATGGCCGGCGCTGGCAGGTCACCTCCGGACCATTCCGCAAACGTGATTTCGCGCGACTTCCCGCCCGCAACTGGACGTTGCTCGTTCAGGGTGTTAATCACGTACTGCCGCAGGCGCAGCAACTGCTGGATCAGTTTTCCTTCATCCCCTACGCCCGCCTCGATGACCTGATGGTTAGCTATGCACCGCCAGGCGGCGGTGTAGGACCGCACTTCGACAGTTATGACGTATTCCTGCTGCAGGGCGAAGGTCGTCGCCGCTGGAAAATCAGCCGGCAGCGGGATCTGGCGTTGGTCGAAAATGCACCATTGAAGATATTGCGTCGGTTTCGCGCAAGCCGGGAATGGGTGCTCGCCCCGGGAGACATGCTCTACCTGCCGCCGCACTGCGCGCATGACGGTGTAGCTCTTGATGAATGCATTACATATTCCGTGGGATTCCGCGCGCCTTCCGCCCAGGATTTATGCGGACGCTTTCTGGAATATCTGCAGGACAACTTGCAGGCCCAGGGACATTACGCCGATCCCGGGCTGAAACCGACAAACCGGCCCGCGCACATCGCCCCGCAGCTGGTAAAAGGTTTAAAACAACTGCTTCGCCATGCCCGCTGGAGCCAGACCGACATGCTGCGCTTCATCGGCGTGGATCTCAGCACGCCGAAACCTCACGTGATCTTTGCGCCTCCACGGCACCCGCTGTCGGCCGCGCGTTTCGCATCCAGCGCGTGCCGCAGCGGCCTGCGCCTCGCCCCACAATCGATCCTGCTTTATGATGACCAGGCGTTTTATATCAACGGCGAACGTTGCGTATTGCCTGCTGCAGCTCGCTCAGCCTGCAGGCGCTTTGCTGATCGCCGCGAACTGGCCCCTGCCGCCATGCCGCAAGCGGCACTTGCAGTAGTTTATGCCTGGTATCGGTCAGGCTATCTGGAACCCGGGAAGGCCAGGTCAATTGTGTAACAGCGGCTGGCTGGAGTGGAAATGGAACTGACAGGCAATCCGCCGAATGCCGAATACCGGCGGTTTGAAAGCAATCAGGAATACGAGCTCGTCATCGACCAGCTGATCCCGCTGACGCAGCAGATCATCCGTGTCTTCGACAAGACGCTGAGCCGTGCCTATAACACCAGTGCCCGCATCGAGCTGCTGAAGCAATTCCTGCTGGCCAACCGCGCCAACCGGCTGTTGATCGTGTTGCACGATACCCGCCAGCTACCGCAGGAGTGCCCGCGCCTGATCGAGTTCTACCGGCAATTCAATCACGCCTGCAGCATCCGCGAAACGCTGCGCGGGGCAAAACATGTCAGCGATCCATTTGTCGTGTTCGATGCCAGCCATTACGTCCATCGCTTCCACTATGACCATATGCGGGCGGCGCAGGGCACCCACGACACTGCTGGTACCCAGCAGTTGATCGATCGGTTTGCGGAAATCCAGGAGTGCTCCGGCCCGCCCCTTGCAGCCAACGTCACGGGCCTGTGACTATTTGTACTAAGCCACCCTCGCATTCGCACCAAACACTGCTAGAATCCGCGCCGGCATGATGACTGCAACAAAATGCCGGGTCGGATTTTGCGGCGTACATGGTGCCAACCAGATTTGTTTTGAACCTAACTTATATACCCTCCAAGGATTACCGAAATCATGAATCGCTCTCTGCTCGTAGTTGCCCTGCTGGCTATTGGTCTGACCGCCTGTGGCGAAAAGCCGGCTCCGGCACCTGCTCCCGCTCCTGCTCCCGCACCGGTCTCCGCGCCGGCACAGGCTCCTGAAGCGCCGGCTGCTGATGCCGCCAAGGGTGCTGCTGACGCCGCCCAAGGTGCCGCCGACGCCGCCAAAGGCGCCGC